>CAMWTF010000006.1 GCA_947177105.1 uncultured Lachnospiraceae bacterium
GGGCCTGGACAGACCCAGCGCCGGCAGCCTGGTGGTGGGAGGCAAGAACCTGTTCACTATGACGGAACGGGAGTTGGTAGTCTATAAACGGGACACCGTGGGATTTGTCTGGCAGAATAATGCCAGGAATCTGCTGCCCTATCTGTCGGCTCTGGAGAACGTGATGCTGCCCATGTACCTGGGGGATGTACATAAAAAGAAGACCCGGGCCCTGGAACTGCTGGAGATGGTGGGCATGTCCTCCAAGAAGCGCAGCAGGCTGAACATGCTCTCCGGCGGCGAGCAGCAGCGCATTGCCATAGCCATAGCTTTGGCCAATTCACCGAAACTTCTGTTGGCGGACGAACCCACCGGCAGCGTGGATCCCCGCACGGCCAACTACATTTTTGATGTTTTCACCGAATTGAACCGCCAGGGTCAGACCATCCTGATTGTCACCCACGATGTGGCCCTGTCCAAAAAGGTGAAGCGGGTGGTGGCAATCCGGGACGGCAAGATCAGCAGTGAGCGCATCCTGAAGGAAAAATACGCGGACCGGATCAGGGAAGCCGCCATCGACTGGCGCGCCGAGGACACCCAGGAGGAGTACGCCATCGTGGACAAGGCGGGCAGGGTGCAGATTCCCAGAGACATTCTCTCCTCCATGAACCTGCAGGGCAACAAAGTGAAACTGGAGCTTTCGGAGGGGAAAGTCATTATCAGCAGTCCCTTGGATAACACGGAAAACCAACGCTAACATGCAAAACTCTAAATGAGGAGGAGTAGATTATGAACAGACCGGCGCCAATTATCAAAACTGACTATCCGGACCCGGATATTATCCGGGTGGAGGACACCTACTATATGATCAGCACCACCATGCATTTCATGCCCGGCGGAGTGATCCTGCGCTCTTTTGACCTGATGAACTGGGAGATTGCGGGATATGTCTATGACACGCTGGAAAATACTCCCCAGGAAAAGATGGAGGGGGAGAGCAGCATCTATGGCAAAGGCATGTGGGCGGCGTCCCTGCGCTATCATAAAGGGCGTTTCTACGTGCTGTTTGGTGTGCCGGAGAGCGGCAGCTATCTGTACACGGCGGAGCGCGTGGAGGGGCCCTGGACCCGGCAAAAGCTGGAGAGTCCCTACGGCTACCTGCATGATGCGTCCCTACTGTTTGATGAGGATGAAAGGGTCTATATCGCCTTTGGACAGTCAAATATCCGTGTGACGGAATGGGAGCCGGATTTTTCCGGCCTCAGGGAAGGAGGGTTGGATCGTCTGATCGTCCGTGAGTGTCAGCCTGTATATCTGGGGCATGAGGGTTCCCATCTGTATAAGATTCACGGGAAGTACTACCTGTTTACCATCCACTGGCCCAGCGAGAAGGGACGGGATCGGCGTACGCAGGTGTGCTTTGTGGCGGACTCTCTGGAGGGGGAATTTACGGAGCATGAAGTCCTCAGCGATGATATGGGCTTCCACAACCAGGGGGTGGCCCAGGGCGGAATCGTTGACACCCCGGATGGCAGATGGTATGCCATGCTGTTCCAGGACCATGGCGCAGTGGGGCGTATGCCGGTGCTGGTGCCTGTGACCTGGCAGGGGGAGATGCCGGTTTTTGGCCGGGAGGGCAAGGTGCCTGCCATTATGTCGACGAAGAGCAGCCGTCCAAACTACCGATATGAGCCTCTATATACATCGGACAGCTTTCCCTGCCTGCGGGACTGGCAGGGCCGCTTTGAACTGAAGAGGCAGTGGCAGTGGAACCATGACCCCGATCCCAGACTGTGGGGACTGAAGGAGGAAGGGGGGCTCTGGATCCGTACCGGCAAGGTCTGTACCAATGTATTGCAGGCCCCAAATGCTCTGACCCAGAGGATGTTCTATCCCCGCTGCAGTGGGGAGGTGACAGTGGACGGCTCCGCCCTGCGGGAGGGAGACTGTGCGGGACTGTGCGCGCTGCAGGGCTGCTATGGCATGATTGGAGTCACCAGAACGCTGCACAGTTATTATCTGGTGGTGGTCACCAGGACGCTGCAGAATGGCAAATTGGCCGGTAAGACCACACAGGATTATATGCCGGGCGATGTGGTGGAGCGGATCGCCCTGCCCGGGCCGGTGGCGCGCGTAAAAATATCCGCCAATTTCACGGATATGGCGGATATAGTGGAATTTGCCTGGAAGAATGGCGGACGCTGGGAGACGGTGGGAGAGAAACACAAGCTGTATTTCCGGCTGGACCACTTCACCGGCTGCCGCTTCGCCCTGGCGGTGTATGCCACCCAGGAGAGCGGCGGAGAAGCCGTATTCACGGATTTTACCTATCAGGCATAGGGACTGTCGTCCAGCAGAGTCCTGCTGTTTCTGGAACGGTACTCGCTGGGCGTACAGTTTTTGTACTGTTTGAACAGTCGGTTAAAGGTGGAGATGCTGGGAAAACCTGCCTGCAGAGCCGCTTCGGTGATGGACAGATCCGGCCTGGCCAGCAGTTCTTCCGCCACCTTGATACGCCGGTGGCAGAGATAGTCGCAGAAGGTAAAGCCCGTGTACTGTTTGAACAACCGGGAAAAGTGGTACTTGGAAAAGCCCGTGGATTCTGCGATATCCTCCAGGTTCAACTCTTCCATATAATGTACGTCGATATACTCCATCAGACTGTTAAACTTCTGAATGTATTCCTTCTGCTTGTACAGCCGGACGTTGGGAAAGAGATTGCTGGCGTTGATATGGTTGTAACCGAATTTTGTGAAAAAGTTCAGCAGCAGTGAGAAAATGGTCAGTTCCGCATACTCGTTTTTGTTAAAATATTCGTTTCGCATCTGGATCAGCAGCTGATATATATCCTCATAGATCTGGGGATAGGTATCCTTGGTGACATACAGGGGCTGGGACAGGATGGACTGGATGCCCACAAAGCCCTTCAGTCTGGTGATCAGGGAGATATCAAACATAAAGATAAAGCGGCTGCCGCTGTCCGGCGCCTGAAGCTCATGCAGTTCTCCCGGCGGGATCACGATGATCTCTCCGGGCTGTACATGGAAGCTGTTCTCCCCTACGCGCACGTCATAGTAGTTCTCCACGGGCATGATAATTTCCAGGGCGGCATGCCAGTGGGCCTCAAAGCTCTCTGCCTGGGTGTTGGGCCAGATGCGGATGGTGGAATTATTATGGAAGGAAACGGTCTCCTGAGAGTTCTGTACATCTCGGGTTCCGGTAAAATCGTGGTTGATTCCATAAAAATCAAGGAAGTTGCAGTTTATTTTCAAATCTGCCATTCCTGCCTCTTTTCTGTATATGCGAAGTTTGTAGTTTTCCAGCTGTGCGCAAATAAGCAAATATTGCTATATTTCCCAATATTTGCTCACGCAATTCTCCAATACGGCTGGCAGCCTGTAGGGAAAGTGCTTAAAATGCCCGAAAACACGGGGAATTTCTATGAGTATATTCTAACATCTAAGGTCTGAAAAGTAAATATTGCACAATATTTTTTTTCAAATTTCTCAAAAAGTAAGCAATGTGTGAAGAGTAAATAGCAAAATATAGGGAGACAGAACCGCAATAGAAAGATATAATTATATGCATAAAGTGCGAAGATCGCAAGATTTCTATTTTAACATAGTAAACGACATAGGATATGCAATGTTGTTTACTATAGGTACACAGGGAGGCATGTATGAATAAGACTGTCAAAAAATTACTCATACTCATAGGCGCGATCGCAGTGTTTGCGGTATTTTGCATGCTGCTGAGCCTGAGAGGGGTAGAGACCTTTGAGGATAAGTATGCAGGCCGTGATCTGACTGCCGATGCGGAGGGCGCAGTGAGGGAAGGAACCTACACCCGCTATCTCAATGCCCATGCAGATGCCCCGCGTCCTCAGGCGGAGGTGGCTCTGGATCTCTTTTCCTACACTGCGGAAGGCGGCGTAGAGGTTTACAACGACTATGAGGGCGTTGCAAAGTCCCTGTTTACAGACACCAAGTCCGTGGTGACCTGGGAGGTGGAAGTTCCCGAGGCGGGGTTCTACAATGTGGTATTGGATTATCTGGTGCCCGAGTCCAGAGGTGTGGCGGCGGAGCGGGCCATCTATATCAACGGCGAACTGCCCTTTGACGATGCGGCCAACATGGAATTTACCCGCATCTGGACCGATGGCGGTGAAGTCCGGGTGGATAACCAGGGCAATGAGATTCGCCCCACCCAGGTGGAAGTGTTTGAATGGCAGAGCGCCTATTGCGAGGACAGCATGGGATATATTTCCGAGCCCTACATGTTCTATCTGGAAAAAGGCGCCAACACCGTCAGCCTGGAGGCTGTGAACGAACCCATGGTGATAAAGAACATGAGTATCCTGCCGGTGGCGCGGATGGACACTTATGCAGAGTACAGAGCCAAGCAGACCGGGAGTGCAGCTTCCGGGTTGGGGCTTTCTTATATACAAGTGGTACAGGGTGAGGATTCCACTGTTCGTTCTGAGTCCTCCTTATATGCAAAGTACGATAGATCCTCACCCTCCACGCAGCCCTACACTGTGATGCACACCGTTCTGAACTATGTGGGCGGCGATGCCTGGAGAAGCGCGGGACAGTGGATACAGTGGGACATCGAAGTGCCTGAGGACGGCTACTATAACATAACGGTCAAGGGACGGCAGAATTACTCCCGAGGCAGCGTTTCCAGCCGTATCCTCTACATAGACGGTGTGGTCCCCTTTGAGGAGGCCAAGAGCATTTCTTTTGATTATAAGAATGATTGGGAATGTAAGACGCTGGGGGATAAGGAAGGCAATCCCTATGAGTTCTACCTTACGGCAGGCACTCATACCCTGCGGCTGGAGGCTACTTTGGGAGAGATGGGTCCCATCATGGAGGAACTGGAGGACTGTACCTTCCGTCTGAACCAGATCTACAGAACCATTTTGGTGTATACCGGCGCAACCCCGGATCATTATCGGGATTATCATATTGACACCAACTACCCTGAGGTCATGGAGGCCATGGATCTGGAGCGCATGAGGCTCTACAAGGTTGTGGACGAGGTGGTGGCCTACAGCGGACAGAAAGCGGATAAGATTGCCACGGCCCAGACGCTGGCCCAGCAGCTGGAGCGGTTCCTGGAAAAGCCGGGCAAGATTACCACGGAGTTTACAACCTTTAAGGATAATATAACCGCTCTGGGTACGGCTATCCTGAATATGAGCGAGTCCAAGCTGGACATCGACTATATTGTGGTCAGTGGCGCTCAGGCTCAGCCGGAGAAGGACACTGCCAATTTCTTCCAGAAAATGGCTCATGAGGTTCGCTCCTTTGTGGCATCCTTCATCGTGGATTACGATGCGGTGGGCGATGTGTACGAGGAGGACGGCGGCGATGTGATCAAGGTGTGGATCCTGACCGGACGTGATCAAGGCACCATTCTGAAATCCATGGTGGACGATACCTTCACGCCCCAGACCGGCATCAAGGTCAACGTGGAGATCGTTGCGGCGGACGCTCTGCTGACGGCGGTGGTGGCCGGCAGAGGCCCGGATGTGGTGCTTTCTATCGGCGCCGACCAGCCAGTGAATTACGCTCTGCGTAATTCCGTAGAGGACATCACCCAGTTCTCGGACTACCAGGAAGTGCTTGCCAACTACACGCCCAGCTCCTATGAACAATATTCTTTGGACGGTCATATCTATGCGGTGCCGGAGACGCAGACCTTCAATGTGCTGTTTTATCGCAAGGATGTGCTGGAGCAGCTGGAACTGGAAGTTCCCAATACCTGGCAGGAGATGGTTGAGATGCTGCCCACGATACAGGGCAACAACATGTCCATCGGCCTTCCCAGCGCAGGCGGTTCCAGCAGCAATGCGGCGGCCAGCACCCAGGTGGCGTCCAACGCTCCGGATTTGAGTATGTACTTCAGCCTGCTGTTCCAGTACGGCGGCGATCTGTACAACGAAAAGGGCACCAGGACCACGGTGGACGAGGAGGCCGGCGTGGAGGCCATGGCGGACTATATCAAGTACTTTAACGACTATGGCATTCCTACCTATTTTGACTTTGTCAGCCGGTTCCGTTCCGGTGAGATGCCCATCGGTGTGGCGAACTATGCGACATACAACACTCTGATGGTATCGGCGCCCGAGATCCGCGGCTTGTGGGATTTCACGCTGATCCCCGGCACGGAGAAGATAGATGAGAATGGCGAGACCTATATAGATCGATCAGACTTTATCACCGGCAGCGCCACCATGATGATTAAGCAGACGGATGAGAAGAACAAGCAGAACGCATGGGAGTTTATGAAGTGGTGGGCACAGACGGACACCCAGGTTCGCTTCGGACGGGAGATTGAGGCTCTGCTGGGATCCTCCGCCAGATATGCCACAGCCAATATCAACGCGTTCTCCCAGCTGGCCTGGAGCGCAGACGACATTGAGGTGCTGCTGGCTCAGTGGCAGCAGACCGTGGGCATCCGGGAGGTGCCGGGCGGCTACTATACAGGACGGCATATCACCAATGCCATTCGTAAGGTAATCAACGACAAGGATGATCCGAGAGAGACCATCATAGACTACGCCATCACGATCAACGAGGAGCTGACCAAGAAGCGCAACGAGTTTGGTCTGCCGTTGGAATAGGAGGGGAGAAAGCGGAATGAAAGAATATTTACAGAAATATGTCACCCTCCGGAAACATAATTTCCGGGTGGCGGTAAAGAAGGCGAAGCGGGCAAAGATGTGCTATGCGTTTCTGGCCCCCTACGCAATCCTGTTCACACTGTTTTACATATTGCCGGTGTGCAGTTCCATCTTTTTCAGCTTTACCTACTACAACATATTGGAGTCTCCCAGGTTCATCGGGCTGCAGAACTATATCAGCCTGATCCTGCAGGATGACATCTTCCTGAAGGGCGTGAAGAATACCTTCATGATTGCGGTAATCACCGGGCCGCTGGGATATATTATGTCATTCCTGTTCGCCTGGCTGATCAACGAACTGCCCCGGTGGATCAGGACCATAGCGGTGGTAGTGTTCTATGCGCCTTCCATCGCCGGCAATGTGTTCGTCATCTTCTCCGTGTTTTTCAGGGGCGACGCCTACGGATATGTGAATGCATTGCTGATAGAAATGGGTCTGATTGATGCCCCGATCCTGTTTCTCACCAATCCGGACTACATGCTGCCCATCTGTATGCTGGTTATCTTGTGGATGAGTCTGGGCATGGGTTTCCTGTCTTTTGTGGCAGGTCTCCAGGGTGTGGACCGTTCCCAGTACGAGGCAGGCTGTATCGACGGCGTGAAGAACCGATGGCAGGAGCTGTGGTTTATCACTCTGCCGAACATGAAGCCCATGCTGATGTTCGGCGCGGTTATGGCCATCACCCAGTCCTTTGGTGTCTGCGACGTGACCATGGCCCTCTGCGGTTACCCCAGTACGGACTATGCGGCCCGCACCGTTGTGACCCACCTGTTTGACTATGGTTTTTCCAGATTTGAGATGGGATATGCGTCGGCTATAGCGACCATGCTGTTCTTGGTGATGATCCTGTGTAACAAAGCAATTCAAAGTCTGTTGAGAAGAGTAGGAACCTGATATGAGCAAAAAGAGAAAAGAAGCGAAAAGAGAAAAGCAACCGAGACATGTAATTTTAAAGAGAAGACAGCCCAACCGGTCCAGAGTAGGAGATTTCTTCGTTTACTTTTTTCTGCTGCTCATGGCCGTGGCCATGGTGTTCCCTTTGGTGTACGCCATCGAGTCCGCATTGAAGCCCCTGGATGAGTTGTTCCGATTCCCGCCCAGTATTTTTGCGCAGAATCCCACGCTGGATAACTTCTCCGACCTGTTCGTGACCATGGGCAAGTCCTGGGTGACCTTCTCCAGATACATATTCAATACTGTCTTCATCACGGTAGTGGGTACCTTCGGACATCTGATTGTGGCCTCCATGGGCGCTTTCGTGCTGGCGAAGTATGAATTTCCCGGCGGGCAGACCTTCTTTAAGTTAGTCACCGTGGCCCTGATGTTCAGCGGATATGTGACATCCATTCCCAACTACCTGATCATCAACTCCCTGGGCTGGATTGATACCTACTGGGCCATCATTATACCGGCCTTTGCCATGCCCACTGGACTGTTTTTGATGAAGCAGTTCATGGAGGGCTTGCCCACTTCCCTGATCGAGGCGGCCAAGATTGACGGCGCCAACGAGTGGAGAGTGTTTTCCGGCATCGTGATGCCCAATGTTAAGCCTGCCTGGCTGACACTGATCATATTTGCCGTACAGAACCTGTGGAACAACAAGGCGGCAACCTTCATCTATTCCGAGGAGAAAAAGACGCTGGTATATGCGCTGCAGCAGATCCAGAGCGGCGGTATCGCCAGAACCGGCCAGTCAGCGGCGGTACAGGTCATCGTGATGGCAGTGCCGATCTGTATTTTCATTCTCTCAGAGAGCCAGATCCTGGAGACCATGGCAAGCTCCGGTCTGAAGGATTAGTGGAAAAGCGGCATAGGGAATAGATAGAGGAGCGAGGTGGCTTATGAGAAAGATAATAAAGAGAGTCGGCGTACTGCTGGCAAGCGCTGTGATGTTGGTGGGTTCCTCCCTGGCGGTGTGTGCTTCCGACAACGGCAGTTATAGCTTCAATTATGATTATTGGGGAGACGTGCAGGATTCCCCGGATGCCTATACCGTGCAGGAGGTTTATACCGCTGCGGATCTGGGGCTGGAAAAGAACCTTTCAAACCCCCAAGGCATGTTTGTGTATGACAATCTGCTCTATGTCTGTGACACGGGCAACAACCGTATCGTGGTGTTGGAGAGGCTTGAGAAGGCGGGTTTTCAGGTAAAGCAGATCATTGATGAGTTCAGGGGCGATGTGGAGATTAAAACTTTTTCCAGTCCTTCGGATATCGCTGTCTCCGAGGCGGGAGAGCTCTTCATAGCGGACAGAGGCAATGCCCGCATCCTGAAGCTGGATGCCGATTTAAACTATTTGATGCAGTTTGACAAACCTGTGGACAATACCCTGGATCCCACGATCACCTTCACACCAAACAAGATTGCAATCGACACGGCGGGCCGTGTGTACTGTATTGCAAGCGGAATCAACAAGGGTTTAATCAAATATGAGAATGACGGTGTTTTCTCGGGCTTTGTGGGAGCTACCAAGGTTACCTATGACTTTGCGGATTATATCTGGAAGAGGATAGCCACCGAGGAGCAGAGGGCGCAGATGGAATCCTTCGTGCCCACAGAGTATGACAATATCTACATGGATCATGAGGGCTTCATCTATGCGGTCAACGGCAATGCCTCGGATGACGATCTGGATTCGGGAGCGGCGGACGCCGTCCGCAAGTTAAACCTCATGGGCAATGATATCCTGGTGCGCAATGGCGAGTGGTATGTAATAGGGGACCTGTACTGGGGCAATGCGGGCGGTTATGAGGGACCTTCCCGTTTCTGTGATATCACGGTCTTTGAGAATGATGTATATGTGGCGCTGGATCGAGTCAGAGGCCGTCTGTTCGCCTATGATGACCAGGGACGTATGCTCTTTGGCTTTGGCGGCAACGGCAATATGGACGGATATTTCCGCTATCCGGCGGCTCTGGAGCACATGGGGCAGGACCTGCTGGTGCTGGACAGCCAGGATTGTGCCATCACCCTGTTTACGCCGACGGAGTTCGGTCGTCTGGTCTATCAGGCTATCGATCAGTTTGACGATGGGGATTACACCGCATCCGGCGAGACTTGGCAGAAGGTCATGGATATAAACGGCAACTATGACCTGGCCTATATCGGCATCGGGCGTTCTCTGCTGCGGCAAGAGCGCTATCACGAAGCTATGGAATATTTCGAACTGAAATACGATGATGAAAACTATTCCAAGGCTTACAAGCAGTACCGCAAGGAGTGGGTGGAAGAGCATATCGTAGTCATCTTTATCGTAGTGTTTGCAGTGCTGATTGTTCCTCTGGCCATAGGCAAGGTCAAGAAAATAAAGCATGAGATCGACACTGCTGACATCTTCAGAATGTAAACGGAGGCCGTTATGATAGCTTCATTGAAAAAGAAAGAAACCTTTGCGCATTATCTTGCAACTTTAAAATTTGCTCTGTACTGTATCACCCATCCTCTGGACGGGTTCTGGGATCTGACCCATGAGCGGAGGGGATCCCTTGCGGCAGCCAACACCATCCTGTTTCTGACACTGCTGATAAGGGTCATGAAGCTGCGTTATACCAGCTTTATCTTTATGAGCGTGTACTGGGAGGGCATCAATATTTTCCTGTATATAGCCAGCGTGTTGTTCCCCCTGCTGCTGTGGGTGGTGGGCAACTGGGCTCTGACTACATTGTTTGACGGCAAGGGCAAGCTGGGGCAGGTGTACATGGCAACCTGTTACGCTCTGACCCCCTATCCGCTGATGCAGTTTCCGCTGATGGTTTTCAGCAATTTTGTGACAGTGGATGAGGCGGAATTTTACACGGTGCTCAGCGCCGTGTCCCTGGTGTGGGCCATAGCGCTGATCTTTGCGGCCATGATGCAGATCCATGAGTATTCTCTGGGCAAGAATGTTTTGTTCACCATTGCGTCTCTGTTTGCAATGCTGGTAATGGTATTCATTCTGCTGTTATTTTTCAGCATGATTACGCAGGGTGTGTCATACTTCATTTCCCTGGGCAGGGAGATACTGTTCCGACTATGACGGCGGCTTGCGGCCGGGCTGGTAGCAGTTATATCGCCGGAAGCGGTGAGAGAGGATATATGCCTACTCTGGTAGGAAGATGGGAGAAACCAAACCATGTATAGAGACAAAGCGGCAAGAAAAGCAGAATTGAAAAAGGCGTTGATTCGGCAGCTGAAAAGCCTGATTGGGCCGGGGATCATAGCACTGGTCATCCTGATCGGTGTGCTGGTCATATTGAATTATCGTGATACGGAGGACGAAGAAGAGATTATTCGGATCAATGGCTGGGAGGGGGAAAAGACAGAACTGGTGCTGGAGAACGAGGCGCTGAAGTTCGTGATGGATCCCACAAACACCCATTTTACCGTTGAGGTAAAGTCCAGCGGCAAGGTGTGGTATTCCAACCCCGAGGACGCAGCGTCAGACACTCTGGCGCTGACCAGTGAGAGAGGAAAACTGCAGTCCACCATGGAGATTACCTGGAGTACCCAGAACGGCGTGGACGCCAAGTATAACAATTACGATTACAGTATTGAAAAAGGTGTTTATGACATAGAGGTGGGCGAGGATTATGTGAAGGTCTACTACTCCATCGGCGATACGGAGAAGGAGTACATCATTCCCCCTGTTGTAACGGACGAGAATTTCCAGAAATGGCTTGGACTGATGGATCAGGTCAACTCCAGCCTGGTCAAGGAGTATTACAGGAAGTATGATATCAACAACCTGGGCAAGAATGACGATAAGGAAAAGCTGTTGGCTGACTATCCGATTGTGGCGGACGAGGTGATCTGGGTACTGCGTGATACCATCAAGGATAACTTGAAACGCAAGTTTGAGGGTATCTTTGAGGAGATTGGCTATACCATGGAGGATTATCAGGCAGACAAGGAACTGAACTTTGCGGAGAGCAGCTTTGATAAGCCTATCTATAATGTGAATGTAACCTACCGTCTGGACGGGGATGACCTGTTGGTGGAGGTTCCGCTGCAGGAGATTGAATATAAGTCTCAATATCCTATCTCCAATCTGGCGCTCCTGCCTTTCTTCGGCACGGGCGGCATGGATGACAAAGGCTTTTTGATGGTGCCGGAGGGCGGCGGCGCATTGATCAATTTTAACAACGGCAAGAGTTCACAGAACGATTACTATGCCAATATGTATGGCTGGGATATGGCCCTCAACCGTGAGGCGGTGGTGCATAACACCCGGAATTACTTTAATGTGTACGGTATCAGCCAGGGGGATGATTCCTTTATCTGTATCCTGGAGGACGGTGCGGCCTATGCCTCCATCAGAGCGGATATCTCCGGCAGAATGAACAGCTACAATTATGCCTATGCGGTGTACAGCATTGCTCTGCGTGAGAAGTACGACGTGGGTGAGATCGCCAATAGCAGCATCTATGTGTATATTCCGGAGCTTCCTGACGGAAGTCTGGTGCAGCGCTACAGCTTTGTAGACAGCGGCAGTTATTCGGATATGGCCAAGGACTATCAGGCGTATCTGATGGATAAATACGAGGGCTACATGGCCATGAACGACGACACAGAAGCGCCGGTGGCGGTGGAGATTGTGGGAGCGGTTGACAAGGTTAAGCAGATTCTGGGTGTGCCGGTTTCCAGGCCCCTGAAGCTGACTACCTTTAAGGAAGCGGCCAATATGATTACGGAGCTTAAGAGCGACGGCCTGAACAATATGGCAGTGAAGCTCACCGGGTGGGCCAACGGCGGTATTCAGCAGAAGATGCTCAGCAAGGTGAAGCCCGTATCCAGCCTGGGCAGCAAGAAGGATCTGCAGAATGCGGTTGACACGGCCAAGGGGCTGGGGGTTGACATCTATCTGGACGGTGTGACCCAGTATGCCTATGACAGCAGTATATTGGATGGATTCTTTGTGTTCACCGATTCGGCCCGCTTTATCAGCAAGGAGAAGGCTGAACTGTTTGAGTATAACCCGATTTCCTACGGCAAGCGGGAGCAGTTGGACAGTTATTATCTGCTGCATCCGGATATCGCTGAGGAAATGACGGCGAATCTGGCGGCAGCGGCAGCGAAATATGGCGCCGGAATTTCTTTCCGGGAGACCGGCAAGGATCTGTCCGCGGACTATTACGAGGGTGATACCCGCCACAGGCAGGAGGTATTGAACCAGCAGGCAGGGCAGATCAGAGACCTGGCGGATCAGGGACAGAAGATCATGATCAATATGGGCAACGACTATGTGGCCCCGTACTGCGATATGATCACCAACATGGAGCTGCAGGGCAGCGAGTATACCATCATCGACACCTATGTGCCTTTCTATCAGATGGCGCTGCATGGATATGTGAATTACACCGGTGAGGCGCTGAACCTGACCGGTGAGACGGAGGATGAACTGCTGCGCAGCGCGGAATATGGAGCAGGCTTATCTTTCACCCTGATGAACGAGACGGCATTTGTTCTTCAAAAGACCCTTTACACAGAATACTACGGCTCGGATTATGCCGCATGGCATGACAGGCTGGTGGATACATATACCAGATACAATGCGGAACTGGGACACACCTTCAACCAGAAAATGACAGGGCATGAGCAGATTAACGCAGATTTGTCCTGTACCATGTATGAGGACGGTACCAGAGTCTATGTCAACTATGGTTATCTGGATCAGACGGCGGAGGACGGGACAGTGGTTCCCGCCAGGGATTACAAGGTGGTCCGGTAGGTTGGTTGTCTGTTCAAAGAATTTTCAGCATCTGTCCGGACAGTGCGGGGAACCACATCCTGTGCGCTGGCAGGGCGGATGCGGAGCAAAATTATAGAAAGGGTTGTTAGAGATGAAGAAACAGAAGAATAAATTAGCAGGTCTTCAGAGACGTAAGGCAATAGCTGGATATATCTTCATATTGCCTTTCATTGTCGGGTTTCTGGTGTTTATGGTTAAGCCCTTCTTCCAGTCGCTGTATATGAGTTTCTGTACCGTGGAAGTAGGTGCGGGCAACTTTGATCCGGTCTGGAAAGGGATTGACAATTATATTCGTGCTTTCAGAATAGATCCTGAATTTACCAGGCTGTTGACGGAAGAGATCTCCAGGATGGTGATAGATTCCCTTGCTATTATGGTATTCAGCTTCTTCGTAGCGCTGATTTTGAACCAGAAGTTTAAAGGCAGGGCCTTGGTGAGAGCCATATTTTTCCTGCCGGTTATCCTCTCTTCCGGTGTTATACTGGGATTGGAGACAGATAACTCCCTGATGGCGCAGGTACAGGTGGCAATTGAGGAAAATACCACCGGCATCAGTATCACTGCGGCGGTGGAAAATATCCTGAGGACGGCGGGGGTAGGCGTCAGGGCTTTTGAGACAGTGTTTGAGATTATCGACAATATCTACAATATTGCGATTTCCTCCGGCATCCAGATCATCATCTTCCTGTCGGGCCTGCAGACCATCTCCACCAGCATGTATGAGGCGGCGGATATCGAGGGCTGTACCAAGTGGGAGAGCCTGTGGAAGATTACCTTCCCCATGATCAGTTCCATGTTCCTGGTGAACTGGATCTATACCATCATCGATTTCTGTATGAGGTCTGACAATGAGGTTATAGACAAGATTACCAAGGTCATGGTGGAGCAGATCAATTACGGTTTTTCATCGGCCATGACATGGATTTACTTTATAATTGTCATCGCTTTTGTTGGCATCACCTCGTTCTTCATTTCAAAGGGGGTTTACTATTATGACTAAGACCGTTGCAAAACAAAAAAATAGTAGCTTCTGGGAGAGGAACAGAAAATCAGAGGGCTATCTGCTGAAAAAGACGATTATGAGTATCGCGCTGAAGATATGCCGCTTTATCCTGCTCTTCGGCATGTGCTTTATGATTCTGCAGCCGATTTTCAACAAGATCTCTGTCAGCTTCATGGAGGAGAGAGATCTGTATAATCCCATGGTTATTGCCATACCGGAGCATTTCACTACAGAGAACTACAGGCTGGCGGCTGAACTGATGGCATACAGCAAGAGCGTTGTGAACTCTCTGGTGATATCCTTCACCATCGCCGTTTTGCAGATTTCGGTCTGTACACTGGTTGGATATGGCTTTGCCAGGTTTAACTTCCCGCTCAAGAAGTTCTGGTTTGCCTGTGTTCTGATGGTGGTGCTGGTGCCGCCGCAGACCATATCCACCTCTCTGCATCTGCATTTCAGGTTCTTTGATGTGTTGGGGATCTTTAAGGCAGTGACTGGCAATTCCATTAATCTGAGAGGTTCCGCTCTGCCCTATTATCTGATGAGCGCAGGGTGCATGGGGCTTAAGAATGGGTTGTATATCTATATGATCCGTCAGTTCTTCCGCAATATCCCTATGGAGCTGGAGGAGGCGGCCTATGTGGACGGCTGCGGGACTCTGAAGACATTCCTGCGGATTATGCTGCCGGACGCAACCCCCATCCTGACATCCTGTTTCCTGTTCTCCTTTGTGTGGCAGTGGACGGATGGATTCTATTCCAAGCTGTTTTTGGGAAATGTCAGACTGGTGAGTACTTCCCTGTCCAGAATTGTGGACAGTCTGGCAGCTTACCTGCAGAGACTGCAGGGTACTACCGTCACTCCTACCGTGGGCTTGGTGGACTGTATTCTATCCACAGGTACACTGATGATTATCATCCCCGTGCTGATACTCTATCTGTTCGCTCAGAAAGGTTTCGTGGAGAGTCTTAGCAGTTCTGGTATCAAAATGTAACATAGTTATAGTCCCTTGGGCTCCGGCGCCATCCCGGAAAAGAAATTGTGGCGCCGGGCTGCGCCCGGGGTTCTATATAGAGTAACTGCATCTGCCCGTATAGGGCGGATGCGCAACTTAAACAGGAGGATATGAAAAATGAAAAGTAAAATCGTTAAGAAAGTAATTGCGGCGTCTCTGGCTACAGTGTTGACTGTGGGTCTGGCGGCATGTGGCAATGAGCCTGCGCCTACAACTGGAAGTGACACACCCGATGCGTCCACCCCGGAGCAGTCTTCTGAGGCATCTACTCCTGAGGAGTCTTCCGCACCGGAGGAATCTTCTGAGGAGGAAGTAAGTCTTTACACGCCTTTGACCGATGAGAATGGCAATGTATATGACCTGGGCGGCATGGAGATCATTCTGCGTGACTGGTGGTCCGGAGATCCCGCTGAACCCAACAATGATTATGAAGAAGCTCGCGACGCATATCGTGAGTGGATCCAGGAGACCTATAACTTCACCTTCAAGTCGCAGGCTATTTCCGACTGGGCCAGCGCTCCTCAGGACTTTGTAGATTACGCTACTGCCGGCGGAGACGAGAACTATATCTTTATCCTGCGTGAGGCGGCTCCTACCACCTCCGCTATGAACCAGGGTCTGATGTATGATCTGGCTACCCTGGACTGCCTGGATTTTTCCGAGGCAAAGTGGGGCCCGGGCGTACATAAGCTGATGAGTAAGGGTGATTCCATCTATTGTATGTATGCCGGAGACACCGAGCCTCGTTCTGGTATTTACTTCAATAAGAGACTGTTGGAGGATGCGGGCGTTGATCCCAACAAGCCTTACGAGTTACAGGAAGCCGGCGAATGGACTTGGGATGCATTCACTGATCTGTGCAATCAGGTACAGAGAGATGTGGATAACGATGGCGTGATTGACGTCGCCGGTATGACTCAGAACCATGCTGAGTTCATCAGCTATGCGGTGTATTCCAACGGCGGTGACTATGTGAGCCAGGAGAACGGCGAATATGTATATAAGCTGGAGTCTGATGAGACCCTGGAAGCCCTGAACTGGGCGGTGGATGCCATTGCCGATTACGCTCTGGTTCCTCCCGAGGGCGCTGAGTGGGATTACTATAAGCAGGCATGGGTAAACGGCGAGGCAGTGTTCTGCTGTGAAGGCGCTTACTGTGCAGGTCCTAACGGACAGTGGTCCACCATGGAGGACGAGTACGGCTTCGTATGTTTCCCCATGGGACCCAAGGCCAGCGACTACACCAATATCTACAGCAACAACCCGGTAGCTATCCCTGCATGTTATGATGCGGAGAAGGCTTGGAATCTGGCATTTGCCTACAATCTGTGGACAGATCCCGTTCCTGGCTACGAGGATTATCAGGCATGGAAGCCCAACTACTACAATAACTTCCCTGACACCGAGGCAGTTGACTATACCATCGCTCGTATGATGACCAACGGCCGCGTGACCTACCATGGCCTGATCCCCAACCTGGATCTGGGCAATGACCTGGTATACGGTCTGCCTGGCTCTGTTGTATCTGAGAAGGTAGAGGCTATCAGAGATACTTGGCAGGCATACATTGCGGAGGCTAACCAGTAAGTTATAGCAGGTACTAAACTTGCATAGTTATGGATAACTGAAACAGGCATTAATGCAGAAAGTGGGTGGTGTTTTTCCGGGCACCACCCCTTTTTTTCTAAAAAGCTAAATAGGTTACAGAACTGATTTCTGCGCGGCTTCAGAGGTAATGTACGTGTGCGGAGCGCCAGCTCTACACAGCCGGGCGGAAATGAGGTTTGTAAAAGTATGCGCTTATATTTTGCAGTGGATTATTGTATATTATCAGGAGAGGAGTGCAATACAAATGGCACAATACGCAAAAAACCCAATAATGCCGGGATTCTACCCGGATCCATCCGTCTGCGCGGTGGGGAAGGACTATTATCTGGTCAATTCTACATTTGCCTATTTTCCCGGTTTACCGGTGCTGCACAGCAAGGATCTGGTACACTGGGAGCAGATCGGTAATGTGATGGATCGGGCTTCGCAGCTGCCGCTGGCCGGCGCAGGGCATTCCCAGGGACTGTTTGCGCCTACCATTCGCTGGCATAAGGGTACATTTTATGTGATATGCACCAATGTGTCCCATGGCGGCAACTACGTGGTCACAGCCGAAAATCCCGAGGGTCCCTGGTCGGAACCCCATTATCTGGAGGGAGCGGATGGCATTGATCCGAGCTTGTTTTTCGATGATGACGGAAAATGCTATTATATTGGTACCCATCCCAACCCGGAGGGCTGCCGGTATGATGGTGACTGGTATATCTGGATACAGGAGTTGGATATAAATACCTGGAAACTGGTGGGGGAGCATAAAAATGTATGGAATGGCGCCCTGCGGGGAGTGCATTGGCCGGAAGGCCCCCATCTGTATAAGAAAGAGGATTACTACTATATCCTTCACGCCGAGGGCGGCACAGGGCCGGAACATGCGGTGAGTGTGTGCCGCAGCAAAGACATATGGGGGCCCTATGAGAATAATTTCTGTAATCCTATCCTGACCCATAGACATCTGGGACAGGCATATCCCGTCAAGTATGTGGGCCATGGGGACTTATTCCAGACTCCTGCGGGGGAGTGGTGCATGACCATGCTGGCCGTGCGGCCCCTGGAGGGCTATACCACCATGGGCAGAGAGACCTTTCTGGCAAAAGTAACCTGGGAAAACGACTGGCCGGTGGTCAACGCAGGCGTGGGCCGGCTGACGGACCAGGTGGAGATCAACCTGCCCAAGTGGCTGCCCTGTCAGGATCCGGACAGCCATACCAGCCGCAGCAGAGGCCGCAATGCCGTGCCCGGCAGTGACAGAAGCTACGACTTTGCTCAAATGAACACGCTGGGAGACGAGTTTCTCTACCTGCGCAATCCGGAATCGTCCCATTACAATCTGGAAACAGGAAAGGGCTTGTATCTTACCGCCACATCTGCTACACTGAAAGAGCAGAAAAGCCCCACCTACGTCGGCATTCGCCAACAGCATCACGCCTTCCGCATGGAGGCGGCGCTGGAAATGGAGCAATCCCGGGACGCTTGCTGTAATAAGGGCGATGGCAGTGACTGCAGTGCGAAGGGTGGCGCCAACTGCAATTGCCATGCGGGTCTGGCCCTGCTTCAGAGTAATGCGTATCATCTGCGGCTGGAGGTAAATCAGCGTGAGGTGCAAGCTATTCTCTGCCAAAACGGCCAAGACACCATAGCAGGTTCTGTGCCGCTGCCTGCGCTGCAGCCCGGTAACTCCCTGCGGCTTTATCTTCAGGTAGATGGCCTCCGGGCCACAGCGGGATACACTGCCGATTGCCTGGATGTGCCCGTGGCGGAGAATCTGGACATCCGCAGCCTCTCCACCGAGGTAGCCGGGGGTTTTGTAGGATGCACCGCAGGAATCTATGCCGTGACAGGGAAGGAGACAGAGGATTGCCGGGTGTTATTCACCGGTTTATCTTATAAATCAAGCCTCTAAAACAAAGTCGGTGTTTGGCGAGGCACTTTCAGCCCCAGCATCCGGTATGTTTGTTTTTGGAGCGAGAGCGTGGCGATGGAGGAGGCATAAGCTTGCCGGATCGTCCCCTAGAGCAAATGTAACAGAGAGGAAGTATTTTACCATGGAAGTGAAATTTCATCTGCCTGGCCTGCGCCAGAATTACCCTTTGAATATGCTGGTTCTGAGTATGTTGAAACAAAAACCGGAATGGTTCAGGGAAGGTGTGCGGATCGCCTCCTTTTTCGGCGAGTTCCCCACGTCCCTGTGGAACGGCGGCAGGCCCTCCAATTATGACCAGTGTGATGCCGCTTTTATCCGCAACGTGGTGAAAAATATCAATGCCCAGGGTGTGCCGGTGCGCTACACCTACACCAACATGCTTCTCACCGAGGAGGACCTGAATGACCCTTATTGCAATTTCTGTATGCAGGTGGCGGATAACGGCATGAACGAGGTCATGATTTTTTCGCCTGTTTTGGAGAAATATATCCGGGAGAAATACCCCAGCTATAAGCTGAACAGTTCCACCTGCAAGGAGATCCGGGATATCAGTCAGGTAAACGAGGAACTGAAGAAAGACTACTACCTGGTGGTGCTGGATTACAATTTCAACAACAACTTCGAGGAGCTGGCCAAGATTAAGGACAAAGCCCGTTGTGAAATACTGGTGAATACCCTGTGTACGCCGAACTGCCCCCGGAGGGGCGCCCATTACCAGAATATTGCCAGGAATCAGCGGACTTTGCTGGAAAACAGGGGACTTTCCAAGGAGCAGCAAAAACCACTGGAACATTGGCACTGTGAGTACGGCGAATACAACTGCATACACACGATCCAGGGCTACAGCACTTATATTTCCCCGGATGATATTTGGGAAAAATATGTACCTATGGGTTTCAACCAGTTTAAGATCGAGGGCAGAACCGCCAACATCTTTTCTCTGGTGGAGACCTATGCCCACTACCTGATCCGCCCGGAGAAGCAGGGGGAGGTGCGGATCATGCTGCTGAATAATCTGGTGAGCAGCAAGGTCATCACCGTGAATCACCCCAGGCCGGCGCGCTGGCCGTAGGGACTGGAATGTGTGCTTGTAGGGAACGTGCGGAACATGCGGAACATGCGGAACTCTTAATAGAGGTATAGGATATGGGACGAGAAGTGTATTGGCATCTGCCGGGTTTTTGCTATTTTAGGCTGTTAAATCAGGTTATTATAAACATGATGAAGGACTACCCTGACAAGTTTCGAGAGGGTTACCGGATTGGTTCCGTGTATGGAACCTTTCCCGGAGCCATCTGGAACGGCGGACGGGTATCCTTCGGCCTGACCTGCAAGCGGGATATGGAGAATATCCTGAAAATTTATAACAGCAGAGGAATCCCGGTGCGTTTCACCTGGACCAACTCCCTGATTGAGGAAAAGCATCTTCAGGACACCTACTGCAATCTAATCATGAGACTGGCGGACAACGGGCTGAACCAGGTGCTGGTCAATACGCCAGTGCTGGAGGATTACATTCGCAGAGAATATCCCAGATATCCGCTGATCTCTTCCACCACCAAGAGGATCACCGATCTGGAGAGTCTGCAGGCGGAACTGGACAGGGACTATTATTTGGTAGTGTTGGACTATGACCTGAACCATGACCAGCAAGCGCTGGAGGCCATCAGTCCCCAGGCCCGGCGGGTGGAGATCCTGGTCAATGAGGTGTGCTATCCCGGCTGTGCCATGCGGGCGGAGCATTACCGCCAGCAGTCCCAGCTTCAGCTGGAATATGATATCAACACAGGTTTTCCCTGCCCCAATCGGACAACGCAGCGAACTTTTTCGGAGTGCATGGAGAGACCCGCCTTCATAACCAATGAGCAGATAGGGAGCTATATAGACAGAGGATTTTGTAATTTCAAGATTGCCGGCCGGGGCATGCCCCAGGACTATGTGAAAGAGTCCTATCTCTATTTTTTGGTCAAAGAGGAGCACCAGCAGTTCATCCGTAACAAAATCGACGGTCTGCTGGCACAATTTGAAGCGGCCAGACAGGGACTCTCAACAGGGAACCAGCAGAAACAGATACACAAAAAAAAACACATAAAATCCAGTCAGACCCCCTTGTAAAATCATATTGTTTAGCGTATAGTAGAATTAGTAAGGCAATAAACATATGATATTTGGGAGGAAGGATCATGACAAAAGCTGAGATTTTGAAAAGAGAAATTTTAAGCCAGTATCGCAGTGTTCGTCAGTTCGCCTTAGAGATGAATATCCCGTATAGTACATTAGTAACAGCATTGGAGCGTGGCATCGAAGGGATGGCTTATGGCACTGTGATCAGGATGTGTGACAAGTTGAGCTTGAACCCTGTGGATTTCACTTCGTTGGAGAGGGATGCGTCCCTGGGGGCGCAGCTGCTTGAGAACAGGGTGATGCAGAACTATGTGAAGTTGAACCAGGAGGGCAGAGATAAGATTCTGGAACTGATGGATGATTTCGTACAGATTGACAAATATAAGCAGAAGACTAAGAAAAAGCCATAAATTCCACGCATAATATATAGAAGGCAAGTGATTTATTCATTGTAAATCACTTGCCTTTTTTTAACAGTATCCATTGAATAACATACCGCTGTAGGCGCTGGACATGTAGGGATTGATATAGTTGTGTCCCGGATTCTTGTATGCCACGATGGTCTGATCCACATACTGCATGGGATTTAAGGATATCTGGCTGCTCTTGCGCAGCAACAGATTGGAAAAATCCTTTAGCGTGTGGAAGGTATCTGCCACGTCCTCGGAACTGACAACAGCGCTGCTAAGCTTGGAGCGGTCTACTTCCAGAGTGCCGTCCTCCTGGCTGTTTACGCCCATAGCCTTCAGGGAATCCTGATATAGGGCGATGATCTTGTTCATCTCCCGCACCACATGCTTGCTGCGGGGCTGAGTGTCCAGATAATTGCTGGTGCCCCTTAGGAAACGGTTATATCCTTCCGCAAGCTGCACCACATTGTCCGACAGGGACTCCACATTGGTCTTGAGGCCGATGGTCACGGGATGTCCCTCGGGACTGGCGCCCTTTAGGGAAATGTCATATTTCTTTTCATATGTAAAGGTATTGGAAGCTGTGGAACAGGGTTCTCCGTCAATGGTAAAACGGGCGTTGGACGCCGGGCGGCTGACATAGTCAATGCCCAGATAATTCACGGCGCCTTTTGCCTTGCTGGTGTGCTCATCGCTGATGCGGAAGATTTCGGTCTTGCCGGGGGCCAGTCCCGTGGCTTCAGACTCCAGCACCAGGGAACTGCGCCCGCTGGTATCCTGCACCCTTGCCTTGAGGCCGATGCCGGAATTGTCGATCAGGCGCGCCAGTCGCTCCTGAAGATCCCGGTTGGTCTCGCCATCTCCAAGGGTAAACTGGAACTCATAGTTCATATCATTGATGCTCACGTCAAAGGAGTAGGTGTCGGGAGACAGTCCTACTTTGCCTGTGGGCAGGAAATTCCCCATATTTTCCTGAGAGACAGCCAGTTCCTGTACTTCCAGAGCGATGGAGGGATTCTCTTCCCCCGGCACATAAGTACCCACATAGGTGGCGGAGGCAATATCCTCATCCGAGGAAAAGGCAGTCTTTTTACTGAGCAGATCAGACTCCTCCAGGCCGCCCAGGGAGGCGATAGTATTGTGCAGATCCCGTGCGCCCTCTTTAAGCCCTATGGCAAACTGCTGAACATCCAGTCTTTTGACCGGAAGATACCAAGGGGAATCCTTATTTATTTTAACAATGGAATTGTATACGGCACGAAGCTCACTCTTCTTGTGCGTGTCATAGCGAGTGATGCTGGACGGCGCATAGGCAGCCAAATAATTATTGTGTATGGTGTTCAGAATAGCGCTCATAGCTCTGCCTCCTTTCTTCCATGAAATAAGCCAGACGAATAAATCAATTGCAGGGGAAATCCTTGTACCTTCAATAAATCCATTTATTGATAAGGCATACAATCCCCCACCATTTATGGGTTTAGTTTATCATATGTAGCGGGGAGAAGCAAGTGCTTTTTTAACAAAAATTTCATTATTTTGTTGTGTTTTTTTCCCATATTTGATATGATTTAAATAGCGATTGCGCTGCAGGCGAAATATAAATTGGAGGGTAAACCGATGCATACCGAAAGTGAGGCGCAGATTTGACCATAGCCTGACTTTCGGTATGCGGGAAAGGAGAAGAAATGGCAAAAAAACGCAACATCATCGTGGGGCAGTCGGGCGGCCCCACAGCAGTGATCAATTCCAGCCTGGCGGGTGTCTATAAGACGGCTAAAGAGAGAGGGTTTCACAAGGTATATGGAATGCTTCACGGCATTCAGGGCTTTCTGGACGAACAGTATGTGGATCTGGCCACCCAGATTCACTCCGACATGGATATAGAACTGCTGAAGAGGACGCCGTCGGCATTCCTGGGATCCTGCCGGTACAAACTGCCGGAAATTCATGAGAATTCCGAGATCTACGAGAAAATATTCCAAATTTTGGATAAGCTGGAGATTGAAGCCTTCATTTACATTGGCGGCAATGATTCCATGGACACGATCAAGAAGCTGTCCGACTACGCCATCGTAAAGGGCCACAGTCAGAAGTTTTTGGGTGTGCCCAAGACCATCGACAATGACCTGGCGCTGACGGATCACACGCCGGGCTTTGGGAGCGCCGCCAAGTATATTGCCGCTTCCACCAAGGAGATCATCAGGGATGCGCTGGGTTTGACCTACAACGAC
>CAMWTF010000007.1 GCA_947177105.1 uncultured Lachnospiraceae bacterium
ACATAAAGCCGAATCCCCAGTTCCCGGCGAAGCCTTTGCAACGCAAACAAGAGGCAGACTGAATCCGCCCCTCCAGACACGCCCAGCACCACCCCGTCCCCCGATGCGAAAAGCCGATGCGCCCTACAATATGCCATTACATGCTTTTCCAAATCATAGTATTGCCCATTCATATTCTTATGATAGCCACTTTATTGCTAAATGTCAACCTCACCTGTGACTGTCAAACACGCCCAGCACCAGCACAGTCATGTCGTCCATAATACGCCCCTGGCTGCAGCGAAGCACGAACTGCAGCAGGTTCCCAGCCATCTCATCCGGGTGCTGTTCTCGCATACTTTCCAGATACTGAACCATGGCGTCCTCATACCCGCTTTCACGCAGCGCGTCCAACACACCGTCAGACACCATAATGATATAGTCGTTGTCGATCAGCTCGCGGCTCACGCTCTGGCGCAATGCCCCCTGGGCCTCCCAGTCTTCCCCGGCCGCCAGGATTCCCAGAGGCAGTCCCGGCAGGCTGATCTGTTCCACATAGCTGTTGCTCTTCAGGAAGGAGGCCGCCGCTCCCACTTTGCGGAACACACACATACCCTGATATAAGTCCAAGCTGCATATGTCCAGTGTGGACATGTTGCGCCTTCCCGATAAGTCTCCCGATGCCAGCAGGGCGCTGTTTACCAGGCTCACCGCCATATCTGTCTCAAAACCGGCCTCCAGCATCTTTTCCATCATATCCAGCACCTGGCTGCTGTCTGCGCTGGCCTCCTCACCGCAGCCCATGCCGTCGGAGAGCAGCACCGTCAGCCAACCCCGGTCTGACTGGATGATGGAATAATTGTCCCCTGAGACCGTCTCATTTTCCTTCACCGCCCGGGCGCTTCCGGATAATACCACAAAACGGGGTTCCTCCACAAAAAGATATGTGCCCTCCCGCTCCTCAATCTGCTGGGGGCTGGTCACGGACACTATGAGCCGTCGCCCCAGCAGCACCGAGAGCATGTCCGCCACCTCCTGGCTGCTGTGCCCCACCATCCGCTGGGTGAGCATATGCAGTCCTATCGTCATCCCTGTCCCGTTTGCGCTTTCCATATCATCCATTTTCCGCGGATCCTCTTCCTGCATCGGCTGATCTATATAAAATATATCCAGTACCGTGATCCCCTCCTGCTTCAAAGCGCGCATCACCAGCTTTTCCTCCCGGGCGGGAAGAGGTGTCAGACGGAATACTTCCGCCGCCAGCCTGGCCATAATCTGGGACATTTCATCCAGGTTGTCACATAGCACCTGTCTGTTTTCCCATAGTCTGCGCTCTTCCAGCACCTGCTGCCGGGATGCGCCCTCCCGCTGTCCGGGTTTCCCGTAAGGAAAGTCCTCCCGATAACTTCTGGACAGTTCCCGAAAACTGTCCGCATAGGCCAAAAGCCTTCCCCTTCCATAATCCGATAGCATTATGCTCAGCTGTTCCTGTCTCTCCCTGCCTGCTGTCGTCAACATAACATCACCTGCTCCCTATCCTATCCTTATGCCGCATATCTGAGATCCCAAGGGCGGTATCGTGCCTGCGTACACTCCTTCCGCCGCCGGAGCCTGTCCTATGCAGCATTCACAAGTATACAAAAAGGCGATCCATACTTTTTGTCAAAATATGGATCGCTTTCCTCTATTTTCGTTGACAACTTTTCCTCATTAAGCCAGAATATCTAATTTCTTATATTCTTCGACCTTCTGCGCCACCAATTCCCATGTGATGTCTGCGCCTAAAAACCTGTAATCGCTCCAGATACGTTCCAACTCTGCTTTAATCCGGGGCACCTCCTCCAGTTTTCCCGCGCCGGTCCGTACATAGTAATCCGGCAGCAGCGCTTCGGCGATTATGCCCGTCTCCGGGGCAGGCGGCTCCTCTCCCCGGCTCAGGGCACACACCATTTGAAGATGTGCGTCCAGATAGGCATCTATCTCCAAATGAGCCCCCATCATCCCATTGAGATCAAATACTTGAAAGGGAGCGCCGCCTGGAACCTCAATCTCATTTTCCGTATTGCAGAATGTAGGGGCGTCTCCTAACTCATAGAGGCCGCTGCACAGCGACCGCAGCTCATTAAACTCCTCCTCTGTGGGCGGCTCCTGGAAAGATTTCAGCACCGTGTCCACCGCCCAGCCCAGTTTCCCCAGGACCTCGCAGCCCGCGAGAGCACCGAGCCGCTCTCCCAGTCTCACAAGTCTTGCCATGGAGAACAACCCCCATATCCGCACCTTGATATCACCCAGCTCCCCGGCTACCTCCTCCACCGAAGCCGGAACATTGTTGTACAGCAGCGGGGCATCCTCCAATTGTCCGATGCGCTCGGAGCAGTCATCCATAAGCTTTTCGCCCACTTTTTTAAACACCCTGTCATCGGCACTATAGATGGTATCCGCCCGGTTCAGCCATAGCTGGGCCTGGTTTAGTTCTCCCTTCTCCATAGCGGCCACTCCCAATTGATAATAGGCTCTGGCCACTCCCGCCCAATCCTTGTTCTGCTGACACTCTGCCAGCTGCTCCTCCAAAGAGCCTGCTTTCTTCCCAAACAGCTTGAACATTGAGGTACATCTCCTTTTTCACTTTGTTATGTCAGGCGATTGCCTGTATATTGCGCAATTATTTATTCTTTTTTCTGCTTCGAACCAGAGCAAAGCCCGCAATGCCGGCCGCCAATATGCCGCAGACCGCAAGGATACCAAACAGCCCCTTTCCCGGCCCCGCCGTCCTGGAGGTATCAGGCTGCCCCGCTTCACCAGATTCCTCCGCCGGGGTTTCTATGCTCTCCGCCGCTGACTCCTGAACAGGCTCCTCAATACTCCCTTCACCGGAGGGATCCCGGCTCTCATTGAAAGCTTGTGAAGTCTCGGACGCGCTTTCCTTTGATGTTTTCTCCTCCAGCCTGCTGCTGTCCGCAAAAGCCCAATAGGCAGGCTTAACCTGATAATCATCGTCAAACAACAGGGGACACTGTCTCTGCTTGCCGTCCGCTGCGCCTCCCACAGCGTTGAAGGTCTGGAGCCAGGAATTCTTGTCTACCACGCCCCACAGGGTAATATTGGAGATATTCACACCTTCTTCCCGCAGGCTTTTCACCGTATCGTAGAACTCCTTGTAGCGGCGGCCCTGGGCGGCAAACTCCTCCTCCCTGGTGGCGGCCGTGCCATCGTAACTGCTGCTGGCTTTCATATCCAGCTCCGTGATCTGCACCTGCCCTACAATCTCCGCATAGGCTCTGGCTGCCTTGGAAAATTCTTCCATGGTGGGACTTCCCACGGTCTGGTAATGGCCCTGCATACCCATGCCGTCAATCCTGGTGCCCTCCGCCTCCTTCACGTCCTTGAGCAATTGTACGATCCCCGCTCTCTTGGCAGTGAACCACTCGTTATAATCGTTATAGTACAATTCCACATCCGGGTCCATATACTGGTTGGCATAGCGGAAAGCATTGATAATAAACTCATTGCTCTGGTACACAGCCCACCAGCTGCTGTTCTCCCCTGCGTTGCGGTAACGGGAACCGCCGTCGCTGACAGCCTCGTTTACCACATCCCAGCCGTAAAACATACCGTGGTATTTGCTGTCCTCTCCGGTAAAATGTTCCGCCATGGTTTTGATGTACCACTCCAGCCGGCGGTTCATGGTATCAATGTCGGCATAGGGCTTGTCTGCGTCATAATCCTCGTGGAACCACCACTCCGGGGTCTGGGAATGCCACACCAGCACATGTCCCCGCACTTTGATGATCTCCTCCGGATGGCTCTGGTTCCAGTCATATATGGCATCCAGCGTCTTCTCCGCCCTGCTGTAGTCCAGTCTGGGCACCGTGAGCTGCTCACCGCCCAGCGTGACAGTCTCCGTGCCGGGACATTTGTTATTGCTGTAACCAAACATGGCATCCGGCTTCATTTCGTTGCCCAGGGTGACAGCGTTGAAATGTCTGGTCACCAGAGCCATGGTGTCCACATCTTTCAGATCGGAATTGACAATGGAGGTTCCAATGATAAAATCCTCTCCCAGTTCCCCGGGCACCACATCTCTCAGCCGGGGCACATCCATCTGGATAATGCTCTCTTTCGTCCCCTGTTCCCGTAACTCCATACCCGTCATATAGTATGTTCCCATCACACCTTCTCCTTGTCCGTAATTTGTCCCCTGCTCCAGAATCCGAATTACCACTTGCTCCAGATTTCCCGACCAGGAAGGAGTGTATATCCCTGTAAATTGTGTCCACACGCCCGGTTCCAGCACCTGGTTCACAGTGCCGCTGCAGCCCTGGCTATAGACGGTATTGCCGTCCGCCGTGATATAGGGAGATATCTCCACACAGCGCTGCTGCTCTGGGGCATCTGCGTAGTCCGCCGGATCCAGCATCACATAGAAGCTGTAAATATAATCCTTGTCCTTCTCCACCAGGCCCGTCACATCCTGAGAAAAGCATTCATAGTTGGAAGATCTGTCTGTGATCTTCCCGTAGCTGGCCACATCCCCATAGATTGGCTCTGTGCCTGTCTCAGCAGTGATCACTGCATTGCCCCTGTCTCTGTACCACGGTGAGATGTCATCCCCTTGGGCAAAATCCGGGCACTTGATCAGATTAGGGCCCGCCTCCGCCGCCATACAGCAGCCTCCGCAGACTGAGACCGCCGCCAGCACTGCGCCTGCCAGTATCGCAGTCAATGTTTTCCATGATCTTACGTACATATTGATTCGTCCTTTCCAGAATTTTTTGTCAAATGCTCTGTGACTTGATAATAACATATCTTTTCCGAAAAGGCTCCTCGTATATTGTCATCTACTTGTTTGATATTGCTAAAAAGAGCCCCGGCATCCGCCAAAGCTCCCCAGCATCCTCATAACAGCATTATTACTCAGCCTTAAATACTATTTCATCCGCATTGACCAGGCCCAATTTCTCCTTGGCAATCTCCTCATAATATTCCTTGGTCTGGGAACGTTTGCGCAGAAGCTCAATCTCCTCCGCCCGTTCCTTCTCTGCGTCAATCTGAGCCTGCAAAAGGGCGGACTGAGCCTCCAGGGCGTCCAGCCGATCCTGCAGCTTTATGCTGCTGACATACACCGCCGCCAGAACCATCAGCAGAGCCAACATTACCAGAAACATGCTGAAACGGTTCTGTACTTTTTTGCGGTATGCTGCTTTCTTCCTCCTGGTCCGTCGTGCTGCCATCATTTCCTCCCATGGGTTATGTACTATTGCTTCTTCAATCTTATTTTAAGTAATTTCCCATAATTTTTCAACTTGTTTTTGCCAGAAACCCTTGCCTTTTTCAGCAGGCGCCCCAAGGCTCCTCCTGCCGCGTGTCCTGCCTTACCCACAGGACGCAGGCAAAAGCCCAAGGCGCGGCACAGCTGATCCCTTACCCAGCACAGGGCCCGGGACACATAGCGGACCAAAAGGCCGCTGACTGTCTTTTTGTACAACAGCATCCCCGCCAACGCGCCGGTCACGGCAAACCACCGCAGGCTGCCGTTACTCTCCCGGTGCATCAGCTGAAAAATATAGAGGGCACAGAATATCCAGAAGACCAGGTCTTCCAGAGAAACCAACAATCCTTTATGGGGCTGTACCCTCCGCCAGATCCGCAGGATATCGTATATGAGAGTAATCCATATCCCGGAAACAAAAGCATGTAGCAGAAATACATTTTCCTCAGACATTTTCCGGCTCCCCCGCTTTTACCGAAACAGCCTGGAAAGCAGGGATTCCGACTTGCCCGGGGCGCCGCCCGCCACGTCCGAATAGGTGAAACTGCCGATCCTGCCGGCTATATCCACTTCGCCTTTGTCCAGCATCAGTCTGCTCACATGCAGCTCCTGGCCCTTGATCATCAACATGCCCTGCTCCGTCTCCAGCAGGATCTCATGCACGTCAAAGGATAACACGTCATTCACGCCCGTAATACCGCATATCCTGCGATTGCTCATTGTGACCTTGTGCGTACGCCCGCCGGCAGTATTCAAGTCTTCCATAGGGCCCTCCTCCCCATCTGCGATTCCCTATAAATATATGAGGTAACAGGGAGGGATATTCCTGCGGAAGGCTACAGGTACCGGAACAGTTCTTTGGCCTCTTCTTTTCTCACGGTCTCCTGCACGTTTAGCACCTCCACCTTCACGTCCTTGTTGCCAAAGGAGATAGTGATGATATCCCCGACCTTGACGGTGGAGGAAGCCTTGGCCGGCTTGTCGTTGATTGTCACTCTATTGGCATCACAAGCCTCATTGGCCACCGTGCGGCGCTTGATAAGCCGGGATACCTTCAAATATTTGTCCAATCTCATAGCAGTCTCCTAAAGCAATAGAATCCACGCTTCGCGAGGATTCTATTGCCATGAATTAAAAGAGAACCTACTGCTAGGTTCTCTCGTGTATCTTATCTTACTAGTTCAAAGAATCCTTTAAAGCCTTGCCAGCCTTGAACTTGGGAGCCTTGGAAGCAGCGATCTTCATAGGCTTGCCGCTCTGAGGATTCCTTCCCTCTCTTGCGTTTCTCTGGGAAACCTCGAAGGTACCGAAACCTACTAACTGTACCTTGCCGCCCTTCTTTAATTCAGCCTCTACAACATCGGTAAATGCCTTCAGTGCCTTCTCTGCGTCCTTCTTGGACAGACCAGCCTCTTCAGCCATGGCAGCAACTAACTCTGTTTTGTTCATGATGAAACTCCTCCTCTATTGAGTATTCTGTTATTTTGTGACAGATTCTTCATATGCGAAACGTCTACATATATTTATATCTGCTTTTCCCCTGTTTGTCAAGGTTTTTTCATAAAAACAATGAATCCCCGGCCATTTACAATAAACGCTCCGGCTTTTGTCGTATGGATGGCCATCCGGCCGCTTTTTGACCCCGGTTTACTGTATTGCCGCCGGATCCGGCGCGGCAGTAGGTTCAGGCGTGGCTGCAAGAGGCTGGGTGTCTGTATCGGCAGTATCGAGGCCCGGCAGCAGCTCCGCAAAGGAATAGGTGATATCCTTGTACTCCCCGTCAACGGAGATAGTGTAGCTGCGGGTCTGACAACCGCTGCGGCGCAGAGTGATAATATGGCTGCCTTCGCTCTTGGCAAAGCTGGTGGGGGCAATTCCCACGTAGTTGCCGTCCAGATACACCTCCGCAAACTCCGGCGCATCCACAAACACCTTGTACTGGGCCAGCTTCTCCTTCTCCTCCAGCTCGTCATTCTCTTTGTCCGCGTCCACCGCATCCAGCGTAAAGCTCAGTCCCCCCGAGGGCTGTGCCACTTTGATATAAGTGGTAATGGTCTGGTAGCCATTGGATCTGACCATTACTTGATGAATACCATATTCCAGAGTCACCGGGGCGGAAGGATCCGCCTTTTCTCCGTCAATATACAGCTTCGCTCCGGAGGGTTCCAGCGTAAACACGACGGTGCCGTACTCGATCTCCGGCACCTCCAGATCCCCGATGTCCAGTGTGGTTTCCTCCCCCCGCCGGATGGTCACTTCCTTGGTGCCGCCTCCGCCCCGTTTGCGCACTCTTATCTCATAATTGCCTTCCGGCACTGTCAACAGCATGTCCTCCTCAATCCGGCGCGCGCTGATTTGACCGATTTCCATATCGCCGCCTATAAACTTCTCCTCATTCTTAAGCCGCAGATAGCCATGTCCCCGTTCTACCTCAATGCTGTAAATGCTGCTGCCGATACCCTTGAAGGTCAGCACATCCACCGGGTTAAGCTCCATGGCCTCTATCTGCATATCCTGAGACAGATAGATGGTTTCATCCGTCAGTTTGTACACGTCCTCCCCGATGGTCACTTCTCCCCGCCGCAGATCAATCTCATAGCGGGAGGCATCGGCATACTCCCAGGACGAAGGGCTGATCTGCATGGTATTCACTCTCTTCTTGGAACGCAGAAAAGTCACGTCCACAATGTCGCCCAGCATAATCTGCTCCAGGGATACAGGCTCCCCGAACTTGTCATACAGGTTGCTGGTGCCCTCCACCGACAACGTATAAGTCCGGCCCAGATCCAGGTTCAGCAGCGTTACCGTACTCTCCTTGCTGTCTCTCTTCACCACCACCGCAGTATCCGCGGAATCATAGCTGTTAGGGCCCGCAGGGACAAAGCCTGTGCCCGGCTGCTCCTGGGGAGCCGGGAGAGCAGGCTGTCCTGCCTGGCTGCCGGGCATAATGCTGCAGGCCGTCAACAGCCCCAGCGTACATGCCAGCATAAGTATTCCCATGATGATTCTCTTTCGTCTCTCTGCCATATTACCTCTTTCCTGCCTAAGTCAGATTTTGCCTTATATCTGAAACACATTCTCCAAAAAGCTCTTTTTTTGCTGTTCCTGAGCCAGCAGCTTATCCAGCTTTTCCTGGTTGCGCTGAGGAATCCAAGCCTTGCCGGAATTGTAGTAAAAATTGACGATTTTCCAAAATTTCTCCGGATAAGCCAGCCGATAATACAAGTCAATGTATGCATAGGCGCTGATGGGCTCTATCTTTTCATACGCCGTCATCAGTTCCCGGCCCAGCGTCACGGGCCAGTCGGTTTTCTCCAGTAGCTTGCGCATGAGCAGATAGAGATCTCTGATCTGTCTGTCCCGAAGGCATTTTTCAAAATTGACAATATACATGCCCTGGCTGCCCCAAAGGATGTTGTGATACTGGTAATCCCCGTGGCAATAGGTATATTCCTCCTGCTTTGGGTGCCCTCCGGACAAACTCTCCTCATAGGTCCCCCAGTTCTCCGTCACCTCTCTGGCCTGCTTGATAAAATAATCCATGCAGCCCAGCAGACTGTACTCAAACTGGGTCTTCTGGCTCTTTTTGCGCAGGAACCTCTGCACCTTAACCAATTCTCTGTTATGCTTCTCATACTCCTGCAGCGGGGAAAACTGCATCAGCGCGGGACAATCCTCCTGTGGCTCCAGCACCATGCATTGGTGCAGCTTTGCCAGAGTTTTCACGGCTTCCTGACACTCTCCCCGGTCATAGATATTGCACTCGCGGCCCTCGCAGCAGGTCTTGAGAATGTAGGCCGTGCCGTCGTTTTCCCGCACACACAACGCCCCCTCCCGGGTGGGAACCAGCGTCTCCGCGGACACTCCTCCCTGACACTTAATTCGGGACAGAAGTCTTTCAATCAGCGTCAGCTTCGCCTCGTTGCCTTCATATTCTTTAAATACCAGCAGACCCTTATCCGTGTCACACAGGATCACACCCCTGCCCTTCCTCGTCCGCAGGATCTCCACATCATACTGCTCCAGCAAAGCCACCGCTCTATCATTCACGACCTGTACCTCCCATAATATTTGAAGTTCCGGCGCACCCCTGCCCCGGCCCTATCCTATCTTATGAGAGCCCTTAAGAACTTATGTTACTTTCAGAAAAATCGTAAGCAGCTTTTCCCGGGTATTATCCTCCGGCGTTTCCAGCACATGCTCTAACATCCGCTGTAGTATGGCGCCCAACTCCGGCCCTGGCTTTACCCCGGCTGCAATCAGGTCCTTGCCGCCCACAGCCAGATCCTTTAGGGAGATACACTGTCCCCTGGCTACAATGCCGCGGTATTCCCTGTCCCAGGCATCCACCAGCTCCAGCTTCTCCCTGCGCAGATGCTCGCTCTGGGCCATGATATCCGCCCGCTTGACAATGAGCAGCTTTGCAAAAATGTCCTCGCCAATTCTGTTCATCGCCCGACGCACAATGGCAGGAGTGGGACTTACATTGTTGCCATAATCGTGAAATTCCACCAGGCGCCGGACAGTGACAATCGTATCATTGTCAAGCTTAAGACGCCGCAGGATCTCCTCCGCCATCCTGGCGCTCACCGCTGGATGTCCATGGAAATGGGTGATACCCTCGCTGTCCCTCTCCAGTGTCTGCGGTTTTCCGATATCGTGCAACAGCATGGCAAAACGCATATCCTTTACCGCAGGAACGCCCCAAAGACTGTGCAGGATATGCTCCCCCACCGTATAACAGTGATGGGGGTGGTTCTGGGGCGTCTCCATACAGCAATCCAGTTCCGGCAGGATCACGGCAGTGACACCCATGTCACATGCCTGCCGCAGATAGTCGGGATGGGGAGAAAGCAGAAGTTTTACCAGTTCCACCGCAATCCGCTCCGCACTTATGGCGGCCAGGCTGGGGGCAAGTTCCCGTATGGCCTGCTGTGTCTCCTCCTCAATGGTATAGCCCAGCTGTGCGGAGAACCGCAGGGCCCGGAGGATACGCAGGGCATCCTCAGTAAAGCGCTCCCTGGCACAGCCCACGCAGCGAATCACTCCCCGCCGGATATCTCCCATACCGTCAAAGGCGTCCACCAGCCCTGAGGTCTCGTTGTAAGCCATGGCGTTGATGGTAAAATCCCTGCGCTGCAAGTCCTCCACCAGCCGGGAGGTGAATACTACCTCCTTGGGATGCCTGTGATCCTCATACTCTCCGTCAATGCGGTAAGTGGTAACCTCATAGCCCTCCCGCTCCAGCATCACCGTCACTGTTCCGTGGGCAATGCCCGTGTCCACCGTGCGGCTAAACAGCGCTTTCACCTGCTCCGGCCTGGCGGAGGTGGTGATGTCCCAGTCGCTGGGCTCCCGGCCCAGGATACTGTCCCGGATACAGCCGCCCACCGCATAGGCTTCAAAGCCAGCCTCCGTGATTCTGTCTATAATATATTTTACCTTTTCCGGCAGATTTATTACCATATCACTCTCCTGTATTAACTCATAAATTCCCGAATGACAGAAACAATGCCGTCCTCATCATTGCTGGCAGTGATATAGTCCGCCGCCTCTTTCACCGCAGGCTGGGCATTGGCCATGGCCACACCCAGTCCCGCGTAACGGATCATGGAAATGTCATTGAAACCGTCTCCGCAGCAGATCACATGTTCCCTGTCCACACCTATGACCGGCAGCATCTGTTCTATGGAACTGGCCTTGTCCACGCCCCGGGGCATGATCTCCACAAAAAAGGGTTCGGATCGGTAGATGCTGGCCATTGAGTCATACTTCTCCTGAAGCTCCCGCTCATAGACGGCCGCCTGCTCTCCCGGCGCCGTCAGCAGGCATTTCTGTATATCGAAGTCCACGAACTTGGGAAAATTCTCCACCACCCGAATGGGCAGTCCGTTGATCCTGGCCTCCAGCCGCACATATTCGTCTGGTTCAAAGGCGGAGATCACCGTGTCCCACAGATAGGTGATCAGTCCCATGTGGCGCTCTTTGGCATAGCGGTACAGCCCCGGCACCAGGCTTATGGGGAGATTTCTCTGGTAAATCACCTCGCCGGTGCGGCATTCCACGATCCGGGCGCCGTTGAAGGAGAGCAGATAGCCGCCGTACCGGGCCAGTTCCAGTTCTTCCTCATAGCGGCGCATACCTGGCGTAGGTCTGCCGGAGGCCAGCATGACCTTGTGCCCTCTCATCACCGCATCCCATATAGCCTGCCGGGTGTTGTCCGTGATCTCTTTTTTGGAATTGGTCAGTGTGCCGTCGATGTCCAGCACCAGAACTTTTTTATCCATACTTATCTTCCTGCCTTGTAAATCGGTTTCAGCGACAGAAGGGAATGCCTGCTGTCGCTGATCCTATTGTCATCCTGACTTTTTGTTCTGCCGGGAATCCCTTCCCGCAGGGTCTGTCTTTAATAGCTCTTTTTATTTACCCTACATCTTCTCCGGTGGAAACCGCCGGATCCTCTGTGGTATCCGCAGAGGCGTCAGATGAACTTTCCGAAGCGTCCTCCTGACCTTCTGTGCTTTCCTGCTGGTCGGCCGCCTCGGACGCAGCGGCCTCTACCTTCAGGTAATTCAAATTCCCTTTGGGATCTTCCACCGTTATGGGCTCGCTGATGCGTTCCAGATAATCCAGCATGGCCTGACTAAGCAGCAGATCATGGACGCTCAGTTTCCAAATGGGATCATTGGGACCTACATAGTAAAATACATAGTTAGAGCCGTTTTCCTCCGTAAAGGCGGCGGCATCTCCGGCCTTGCGGGCAGTGTCACCCAGCCATGCGTTTATCTCCTCGCTCATGCTGTCAGTGCGCAGGCCCTCATACAGACCGCCCTCCACATTGTTTTCGCCATATCGCCCGCACAGCTCAATGAAACTTTCCTCCGTGGCCGGACCGCTCTGCCACTCCGTCAGAATGCTTTGGGCATCGGCGGACATGGTGGCAATAACACGGGCATCCACAGTGGGAGTCTCCACCCGGTATCTCTGGTCAAAGCCCGCTACAAGGTATCGGTGATTAGCGGAATCCTCCACCACAGTGGTGTCCCCCTTCACTCTGGCCTGGTCAAACAGCCAGTCTCCCAGAAGGGAATTGGCATAGCTATAGCTCTGGGCCTCATAAAGATCGCCCCCGGCCAGGATTGTGATTTCCGCTGTATCTGCCGTCTTCTTAGCCTTCTCCATGGCAGCGGCAATCTCCTCCTCTGTGGGCTGGTATGCCACTTCATTGCCATCCGCATCCAGAGTGGGGTTTCCGTCCGGCGCCGCCGTGGGAATCTCTGCCTCCACGATGGTCATATGGTAATCCACCACATCATACTCGTTCTTGTTCTCCTCATAATAACTGTCAATCTCGGCATCGGAGGGTTCAAATGAATCCTCCATCTGCTCATAGTAGGCGGTGGTGAAAATGCCCTCCCGGATCACGTTCTCCAGACGGGACTCTGTGGCATAGCTGCCGAACATACTCTTGAGAAATTTGTTCAGGGACATACTGTTTTCGGCAGCGCTGCTCCTGAGTTCTTCCATGCTCTGCGCATACTCTTCGTCCGTGTTATAGGTAAATCCCGCCGCCTGGGCCTCGGCCTTCATGGCCTTGGTGCTTCGGATGTTGTCCACGGCCTGCTGTTCAAAGTAATCCCGGAAAGTAAGATCAGTGGAGTACATCTGGCTGTCAATATTGCTGGTATCCATTCCCATCATGGACAGGTAATAGCCGTACTGGGCTATATAACTGGTCCTGGCCATAGCATAGTGATAGTCAAAATCCACCTTGGTTACTTTCTCACCGCCCACGGTGATATAAGCGCCGTTCACCGCCACATAATTCCGAATGGGGAAGGAAAGCACGAATGCCGCCACAAGCACCACTATAGCAATGCCGATTATGTTGCTCCACTGTTTCTGGGCTTTGGCCCTTTTCTCCTGTTCCTGGTAAGCCTGCATCTTGCGGTCATACTTGGTCATGACCTTGGACTCCTTTTGGGGAGTTTCCTGTTGCGTGTTCTTTTTGGACATTTCTATTTTCCTCTCTGATTCCGGTTCAATATTTTATAATGATGCCTCCAGGCTCTCTACCAGGCGCTGGATGCAGCCATCCTCGAAGGGATTTTCCAACCCTACGGCTGGAATCATCCTGGTGTAGAAATCACTGGCGGACAGCTTGCAGAGCTTTAAATAGGAAGCCCATGCCTCCTCAAAATTCTTGTCCTTCCAGATCTTGTATTGCAAAGCGCAGGTCTGCGCTAAGCAGTAGTCAATATAGTACAGCGGCGCATTATAGATGTGCAGCTGCTGCTGCCAATAAGCGCCTTTCCCGAAGAAGGGATTATCCTCATAGTCCATGTGGGGTCTGTACTCCGCCTCCAGCTGGAGCCATGCCGTATGGCGCTGGGCCGGAGTCATATCCGGATTCTCGTACACGATGTGCTGGAACTCGTCCACCATACAGCCATAGGGGATAAAGATGGCGGAGTCCTCCAAGTGCATGTCAATATAATCCTGTTTCCTGTCGCCGAAAAACAGATCCATCCATTTCTCCGTGAGAAACTCCATGGACATGGAGTGGATCTCCGCCGTCTCCATGCCGATATCCGCATGTTCACGGATGGGATCCTGTCCGGACAGATAGCCCTGAAATGCATGTCCGCACTCATGGGTAATCACTTTCAAATCACCACTGGTGCCGTTGAAATTGGCAAAGATAAAGGGAGAGTGGTAATCCGGCATATAAGTCATATAGCCGCCGGCCCGCTTATTCTTGCGGCCCAGCACGTCAAACAGCTGGTTATCCATCATGAAATCAAAAAACTCACCTGTCTCCGGGGACAGTTCCCGGTACATCTTCTGGCCTGCCGACAGGATTTCCTCCGGGGTGCCTGCAGGGGAAGGATTGCCCTGGGGAAAAGACATATCCATATCAATATAGCTCAGCTTCTCCAGACCCAGGCGTTTTCTGCGGCGCTCATGCAGCTTCTCCGCAAAGGGTACAAAGTACTGCTTGATCTGCCTGCGGAAACTCTCCACTTCCTTCTGCCCATAGCAGTTGCGGCCCATGCGGTAATAGCCCAGTTCCAGATAATTCTCATAGCCCATGGCCCTGGCCTGGGCAGTGCGGTTCTTTACCAGCTTATCGTAGATCTCGTCCAGCTTCTGGGCATTCTCCAGATAGAACTCTGTCTTTTTCTGCCACGCCTGTCTGCGGACCTCCCGATCCGAACTCACCAGATAGGGACGCAGCAGGGACAGATTCAGTTCTTTTCCGTCAAACTGGATCTTGGCGCTGGCGATCAGCTGGTCATACTCCGTGGTCAGTGCGTTTTCCTCCTGGGACAGGGTGATCACTCTCTCGTCAAAGGCTTTCATGGCCACTTCCATGTTCTTGAAAGCCACGGGCCCTATCTTGCTCTCCAGGTAATCCCTATAGGGGGATTCATAGAGTTTCTGCATGTATTCCAGCACCTGGTTCTGGAATATGGGACCCATCTCATCGTAGTATTTGCGCTCTTTTTCATAAAATTCATCCACCGTGTTGATATCGTGGCGGATATGGCCGATAGTCATCAGGGTATTCACATGGTCCGTCAGCGCATAGTACCGCTGGTGTACGGCAAACTGCTCCTCGCCGCTCTTTGCCTCCTCCAGTTCCCGGATCAAGCCGGAAAGCTCTTTCCCCACTTTTTCAAAGTCTACTCGTTCATAGGGCATATCACTGAATTTCATATGATTTCTCCTCTCATTGCCCGCTGATAGTTATGCTGGCTATTCTAACATAACATCATACCTTCTTTTCCGGGAATTGTAAACCTTTTCACAAAATTTTCACCTTTAAATTCTTGCATTTATCATTTGTTTTTCTATAATTAGATTTATAACAAGGTAGGCAATTGCGAAATGTTCTCTGCAAGTGACGTGGATAGTCAATATATACAAAAACGGGCTCCGATGCAGTGGCAAGTCGCCCTTATTTTGTATATACTGCCCAACCACTGTTACCAGAAAGGGAGTTTCTCAATCGCCTATTAAAACATAAGAAAGCGGAAAGGGAGTAGAACTATGGCCGATAAACCGGAATATTTATATCACGGAAGTCAGTATAAGCTGGATATGCTTATACCGCAGCAGGCCGCAGGCGGGCGGGATATTGATTCTATGATGGCAGTCTACGCCGCCGGAACGATAGATGAAGTTATACCGTTCGCCCTGCCGATCCGCTGGTATCCGGACAGTCCGGAGGGGAAACGGGCTTTCGAATGTCACGACGGAAAAGTTCTGTTGAAGTATGGCTCCCTAGACCCTGGCGGCGTAGGATATGTATATAAGGTCAAGGCAGACTCCTTTGAGAAAATAGATGAATGGCAGTGGGTATCAAGGGAAAGATGCCAGCCTATCGAAGTATTTGAGATTAAAGTGGCGGATTATCTTGACCGAGTGCAATTTTCAGAAGAGGCTGAAAAAATCCAGCAACACTTATTTGACATCTGACCGATTAACGCAGTACCGCAAGTCCGGCAAGAGTTCGGTTAAAGCCAGGTTCCAGATATGCGGGGGCAAGGTAAGTTCAAATATTATATATGAGAGGGACATTATAAGCACTGATTTACAGATAACGGATTTGGCTGGAGCAACCCCCGATCATTCTACCGTCATAACCAACTTTGTCAATATGGTATATAATCAATTAAAAGACAGTACCTGCCGCATTTATCCCGACAATGTACAATACAAGTGGAAAATGCCTGATGGCAGCGAAAAGACAGTTATACCGGACGCGTCTATTAACTGTCAGATCAGAAGCCGAAAAGGAAACAGCTTCCTTAATGCGCCCCAGTTTGTATTAGAGGTATTGTCTCCGTCAATCGCAAAATATGATCAAACGGAAAAGAAGGAAATTTACAGGACGGAAGAAATTCCCGAATACTGGATTGTGGACATTCACAAGCGCATGATTGAGATTTATGATCTTGATTATGAAAACGGGGAACCCAAGTACTATTTAATAAACACGATTGATCCTAAAAATGCAGAAGAATTACATTTAATCCATTTTCCGCATATAAAGATTGATTTTGAACAGTTATTTGATGGAGTAGACTAAAATATTGCTTCCCTATGTAGAATCATTACCAGCAAAGCCAAAAGTCTTACTGAAGTGACAGTTGTCACACCTGCATATCTGTGGTATATAAAAGACTAAAGAGGGGGAGCGCATTAATGCGCCCCCCTCTTCACTGCTCATCTCTTCAGAAATCCTGGCACTGGGTATTTTGTATCTTGTTGCAAGCAAATATTACACTCATCTGCAGGCGTCATCAAGATTTTCCCCTCAGCAGTAATTCCAAGAATAGAAAAAGTCGTTGCATAAACATAGCATATATTTTCCCATTCTTGTGCTTGAAATATTTCCTCCCTATGGGGACTGCGGACTAACACTTCTCCTGCATTAGTCAGCCCTGCTGTCACGTAGGGAGCCGCTGTAATCTGACAGATATCTGTCCATCCTGTCACATCCGAAGCATACCCTTCGCTTGGCCGGGGTGTCACTACCGTGCCGTCTTCCAGCAAACCAAAATACGCAAAACCTTCCGCAATATCCACGACATTCATCCATTGACTTATTTTGTCAGCCAGTAGCTGATCTGCCGGATCTCTGAATATAACTGTTCCGTTCTCTCTTAAACCCATTTCCGGTTCATATATTCCGGTAAATTTCACTATATGCTCCCATTGCAAAGCCTCGCACCCTCTATAACTTCCCTCCCACTCTCCGTTATAACAGGCTGCCGCAAAATCTGTTCCCAGACAAAACGCGTCCTCCGCATTCTTCACGTCCAATAGAAAGTCAAACAAGAGAAACTGTGGATATCCTCCTGTGGTCTCCGATCCCTCTTCCACTTCCCGTAGCTGCTTTTCTACTTCGTTTTCCGTCACAAAAGAATGGTCTGCTACATCATAAATCTGAAAACTGCCATTTTCCATAAACAGGAATAAGTAATTACCCGCCGCACCGTATATTTTGCGGACATCCTCCACGCCTGGCATATAACCGCCCGCTTCATTGTCCGCTGTGATCAGAAAAACCCGGGAATCTCCAGTTATATAGGCTATAAACGTTTTCTCAAATACCACTTGCGCCTCTGCTATTAATGAGTTGCTAAATGACTCGCTTTCCTTTCCGCAACTTGATAATAATATAATTGATAAAATAAGCAAAATCGCGGCAAGTGTTTTATTATATCCTCTAAGTCTTAGCATTAAATAATTCCTTTCTAAAAAATTGAAGGTGGAATTAATGGGTCAAGAAATTAGCGTTCTCTGACGCGCTTTATAAAGGTATATTTTATATTGGCATATGCATAGTGGTTTTATATCTTTTGCATAACTGTTAATCATTAAAAAACAACGTATAATGCTGCCCTTTTAACCCCTCTAAATACTGATAACCACTGTTGTTGTTTATATACCCATATCCCGCAATGGCAACATCGTTTTTTGCTTTTCCTCCAATTGTAACTTGACTACCATTAAATGACACTGTAGTTAAATAATCGAACCCTCTAAAATTAAGTTGTGTAGATATCCCTAATGGAATATGGTAAAAATAGCCTATATCATCTTTCTCCACTCCATAAATAATCACACACCCCAGCATAGTCGCCTGTTGCCATGCTTCATCAGTCTTGCTTTTAGGTTGTCTAGTACTATACGTACCTTTTTCTCCTGGATATTTCGCCGGATTTACAGATGAAAATTGTGCTCTCTGTGTAACTACTTCATATCCATTCTTACCCATAGAAGCCATTCGATTCATTATTACTACAGCTATTCCCGTCCTATCATTTGACCTTGCTTTGTCAGGACTTTCTGTATGGATGCAACGAGCAATAAGCTCTAACTGGCTTACCCCGTCATACCACCTTTTCCCATTATTCCATTCTGATTCACTTACTTGACTATATGCTTTAGCACCATATAGACTATTATTCATTGCAGAATTATACTGGTTTATTATATTATTTATTTGTATCTGTGTGAGCGACAATGTACTTATATTTGACGCCAGCCATTCCATTCCCCAGTCTTGTATTGTATACTCATTTTGTATGAATTCTTGCGCCTGTGGATCATAAAAGATTCCTTCACCCAAATAATAACAATTTATATCTGTATCTAAAAACCATCCGTGATATCGAAACGGATTTGCATCTCCAATGAAATCGGAGGAGTTAGAAATAGTAGTTTCTTCTTGCAAATTATAAACAGTTGGCAGAAGGCCGTTCTCAGAATAATCATACCTACATATACATTTATCTTCATTGAAGATTCCAACTACATTTCTATTTTCGGCATACTCAAGTTGATATTCTTTTTCATCCCATAGAATTCCTGTACATGTTAATCCTTCAATAAACTGTGAATATAAATATTCCATTACTTTTCCATCTATTTCTACAGATTTTATTACTCCATTTTCAACACAAAAAGTCGTTTGTTTATCACCTACCATTTTACTTTCTATTTCTTTATTCATGGAATATGTATAAACTACACTATTTCCGTTTTTCTCAATACTTATAATTGGATTCTCCATTATTAATGCATCTGTATAAGTCTTTTCCTCTAACCCTTCATTTTCTTCAGCCCTTGCCACAATACCGAGAACAGCAAAACAACCAAAGACCAGTATTATTATAAATAAAATTTTTTTCATTGATTTCCGCCTTTCCCTTTTTCTTTTCCAAATTGCAAAAACTCTTTTCGCAGTTATCCATTGTTACTTCATTTAACAGTTCACCACCATATGGGCCGCTTTTGGTGTAACCACCGTGTCATTGCCTTCTATGCGGATGTCCGCGCCGTCGGCGGATACGGCCTGCACATTCACCAAGCGTACCGTATAGGGTTTTTCGCTGGTTACATCCAGGGTGACAGCCCCGGCATGACGGGATGCCTTGAGGGTCAGCGCCGCCTGATTGTCCATACCGTATACTGTCCGCTCGGCGCTGGATCCGTTGTGAAGTTCATAGATCCGCAGTTCTACGCCGTCGGCGTAATCGTAATCCGGCCTGTCGTCTCTGGCGCCCAGGGCGATGATGGAGCACTCTTTGACCATCATGGGCAGGCTCAGGTAATCGTACTTTTGGCTGTACCATTTGCCTCCCTCCTGCACCTGGCCGGTGAGGAAGTCTGTCCATGTACCTTCGGGCAGATAGTATTCGCCGAGGCCCTCCTCGTTGAAGATGGGGGCCACCAGCAGACTGTCACCCAACATGTACTGCTTGTCCAGATAGCTGCAGTTTTTGTCAGCCGTGTACTCCAGCACCATGCTGCGCATAGTGGGGATACCAGTGCGGCTGGTGTAGATGGAGGTCTCATACAGGTAGGGCATCAAGCGGGCTTTCTGTCTGGTAAAGAACCGGCACACATCCACCGCCTCCTCGTCATAGACCCAGGGCACTCTATAGGAGGTGCTTCCGTGGAGACGGCTGTGGGAGGACAGAAGGCCGAATGCCACCCATCTCTTGTACACATCCGGCGTGGAGGTATGCTCAAAGCCGCCGATATCGTGGGCCCAGAAGCCGAAACCGCTCATCAAAAGGCTTAAGCCCCCCCGCAGGCTCTCCTCCATGGACTCGTAGTCAGACCAGCAGTCGCCGCCCCAGTGTACCGGGAATTTCTGACCGCCCACGGTGGCGGAACGGGCAAACAGCACCGCCTCACCCTTGCCCCGCTTTCTCTCCAGCAGTTCATACACACATTTATTGTACAGGTAAGTATAGTAATTATGCATCTTTTTGGGAGCGGAACCGTCAAAATACACGGCCTCGGTGGGAATCCTCTCCCCGAAATCCGTCTTGAAGCAGTCCACGCCCATATCCAGCAGCGCCTCCAGCTTGTCCTGGAACCATTTCCACGCCTCCGGGTTTGTGAAATCCACGATGGCCATGCCCGGCTGCCACATATCCCACTGATAGACCTGGCCGTTAGGGCGCCTGATAAAATATCCCTTCTCCATGCCCTCTTTGAACAGATATGACTCCTGTCCGATGTAGGAGTTGATCCACACGCAGATATTCAGGCCCTTATCCTTGATGCGACGCAGCATACCTTCCGGATCCGGGAAAACTCTCTCATCCCACAGAAAGTCCGACCAGTGAAATTCCTTCATCCAGCAGCAGTCAAAATGGAAGGTGCGCAGAGGAATGCCGCGATCCAGCATACCGTCGATAAAGCTCATAACCGTCTTCTCGTCATAGCTGGTGGTAAAGGAGGTGGACAGCCACAGTCCAAATGTCCAGGGAGCGGGCAGGGAAGGCTTGCCCGTGATATCCGTATAGGCCGTCAGCACGTCTTTCATGGTGGGGCCGTCAAACAGCATATAGTCCAGATATCCACCCTCCACGGAAAACTCCGCGCGGGTCACCATCTCCGTGCCCAGCTCCATGGACACATTCTCCGGATGGTTGATCAGCACACCGTATCCCTTGTTAGAGATATAGAAGGGAATGTTTTTATAAGCCTGCTCCGTGCTGGTGCCGCCGTCCGCGTTCCAGATGTCGATGCTCTGGCCGTTTTTGACAAAGGGAGTGAAGTGCTCCCCCGTGCCATAGAGCAGCTCCCCCACGCCCAGGGACAGCTGCTGGCGCATATAGGTATCCGCATTGTCCCCATGGTCGTAATACTCGCCTTTCCAGTCAGTCTTCATAAGAGCCAGATCCCTGCCGGTGCTGCGGGTCAGCAGCTTTCCGTCCCTCTTGTAGGTCATGCCCCAGGGCTTTTTCGTGATCTCCAGAGACAGACTGCCGCTCTTTATCGTGATAAGTTCCTCTGTCTCGGTCACATCCAGTGGACATTCCTGCAAGTTGAGTTCAAAAGCAGGCTCGCATACCACTGCCCCCAGATGATGATAGGTCTGCACCCGCAGCACGTTCACCCTGGGCGAAGTAATTTTCACTGTCAAATTGATTCCGCCCAGAGTCGCCCCCTTGCTGTTAATATGACCGGTGGGTGCGCAGATGCTCACCTCCCTGTCTGTCACCTTGGTAAAATAGGCTTCCGTAGGCGCAAAACACCCGCAGCCCTCCTTCTGCAGCCAACATCCATTGCTGAATTTCATTGCATGTCCTCCATTTTTTATATTTGCCCCCTTACCGCAAACCGTCGGGCATTTTTTATATCTTAACAAAAAGGGCGGAAATAGTAAATAGTGTACGGCCTTCATTTACATTGTTTTGTTCCATATTTTAATTGTTACGCTGTCGTCGCCCGCAAGCCGCTGCCCTTACTTTCCAACGCGGTGTTGGCCGCTCGGCTGCATAAATTTTACCATCCCAGTTCCAATAGCCAGTTATTTAATAATCTCTCCCTATCCTTCTCTTTTATCTCTAAGTCTTTAGGACTTATGTACTCGCCCTTAATGTTACCGTCTACAATATACAACACTCTGGAACACTTAGCGGCTACCTTTGCGTCATGGGTTACCATCATAATCGTTGTTCCTTCTTCATTTAACTTTACCAGTTCCTCCATCACCTCATTTGACGCAGTTCTGTTCAAAGCTCCCGTGGGTTCGTCCGCAAATAAAACCTTGGGCGTATTAATCATACTTCTACAGATGCAGGCTCTCTGAAGCTGCCCTCCCGAAACTTCATTGATGTCGTTATCGGCAATGTCAATAATACCTAGCTTACGCATTAACTCCTGTCCACGCTGGGCCGTTTCCTTACGTGTTTCGGTATTCTTATTAGATTGTACCGCAGGAAGAATAATATTGTCAAGAACGGTTAGATTTTTAAGCATATACATCTGCTGAAAGATAAAGCCCATTTCATCAAGACGTAAGTCTGCAAGCTCCTTTTCTCCCATTT
>CAMWTF010000008.1 GCA_947177105.1 uncultured Lachnospiraceae bacterium
TTTCCGGCATAGAAATTCCTGCCCTTTACCCGGTCAGTAATTTCTATGGGCACTGTATGGGCCGATGCTGTCTAAGAGTTCCGCATCCGCCCCTACAGTACCATTTCCGGCATAGAAATTCCTGCCCTTTACCCGGTCAGTAATTTCTATGGGCACTGCATGGGCCGATGCTGTCTAAGAGTTCCGCATCTGTCCCAGCAGATGCCGATAAAATATCATCACTCGTACCGCAGCGCCTCGATGGGGTCCATCTTGGCCGCCTTGTTGGCGGGGTAGTACCCAAAAAATATCCCGATTACCATGGAAAAGCCCAGCGACAGCAGAATGCTTCCCACGGAGGGTGTGGCCGCCGCACCCAGCAGATTCGCCGCGCTCATGCCCAGCGCCACCCCCAGTACAATGCCAATCATGCCGCCGATCAGGCAGATTACGATGGACTCAATGATAAATTGCAGCCGGATAGCGCTGTTGGGTGCCCCCAGGGCCTTCCGGGTACCGATCTCGCGGGTCCGCTCGGTGATGGATACCAGCATGATATTCATGACGCCGATACCGCCCACCAACAGCGCAATGCCTGCAATCACGGCGATGGCCGTGGTGACAGTGGACATCATATTCGCCATAATCTCCACCATGGAGGCCATGCTGAATGCCATGGGCTGGAAATCCCGGTTATTTCGGTAATAAGGGGCAAAAAAGTTGGCCGTGGTATCCGCGAAGGCATCGCTGTCCACCCCGTCCCTGGTGATCACGGTGAACTGGGCAAATCCCTGAGAATGACTGATTTCCTGGGCCGTCTTCAGCGGTATATAAAAGTCTGTCTGGGTGTCCTTCTCCGATACCAGGGACATGCCCATGGCCGACTGCTCATACTTATAGACCCCTATCACCGCGAAGTCATAATACTTATCCCCCAGATTCACCTGGAGCATACTGCCAATGGCCTTATCCATATCTCCGCCAAACATATTGTCCACCACGATATTGGACACCATGGCGACCTTGCGTCCTTCGTCCATCTCCGCCTGACTGAAATACCTTCCGTCCAGCAGTTCCAGGTCATTGGCCAGAAAATAGCCCAGACTGGTGCCCGTGACATATACATTGGCATATAGGCCCTTCTCCTGCAGCTTGCTCTGTCCCAGGCCCTCCGTGACAGAGATTCCCGCCACGCTGCCCGCATAGGTCTCGCAGTAATTCTCCAGCATTTCCCTGGTGAAATAGTCCTCTTCCTGGGCCATGACCCTGCCCATGCCGCCGCCAAAAGCCATGCCCTCCTCCGTGGTCTCTTCCTCCTGAGGCTTCTGCTGCAGCGCTACGGTGATATTGTTCACGCCCATAGCGCTCATGGATTCCGTCATGGTATAAGTCAGGGACTGGCCCACAGTCATAATGGCAATCACCGAGGAAATGCCGATGATAATGCCCAGCATGGTCAGCAGGGCCCGCATCTTGTTGGCCTTCAGGCTAAACAGCGCCAGCCGCACATTTTCATAGAACATCATCATACGCCAGTTCCCCGCCTTTCCCCTATGATAGAGCCGTCCTTGATGGTCACCAGCCGCTCCGTCTCCTCCGCCAACTCCGGGGAGTGAGTAATCAGCACGATGGTCTTGCCCTGTTCCTTGTGCAGCTTGTGGAACAAGTCCATCACCATGCGCCCGGTGGTGGAATCCAGCGCTCCGGTGGGTTCGTCCGCCAGAATGATAGCCGGATCATTACCCATGGCTCTGGCGATGGCTACACGCTGTTTCTGTCCGCCGGACAGCTCCTCCGGCAGATGCTTCATCCGGTCCTCCATGCCCACCATGGCCAGCAGTTCCTTGGCCCGTTCCACTCGCTTTCTGCCCGTGATGCCCCCGTAGAGCATAGGCATCTCCACATTTTTCAGCGCATTGGTCTTGGCGATCAGATTGTAGGTCTGAAACACAAAGCCGATCTTCCGATTGCGGATGCCGGACAACTCTCTGTCCTTTGCCGCTATCATATCCACGCCGTCTAAGCGGTACTTCCCCTGGGTGGGACGGTCCAGGGCGCCGATGATGTTCATCAGCGTGGATTTGCCGGAGCCCGAGGCCCCTACCACTGCCACAAACTCTCCTTCATATATGGTCAGATTGATGCCGTTTAACACCGTAAGCTCGTTGGAAGTCCCGATATAGAAACGCTTATAGATGTCCTCCAGCTCAATCACTGCCCGCCTGCCCATTAAAACCCTCCCATAGGGCCCATCTGCTGAAGCAGTCTGTTCAGATCGTCCATACCGTCGTCCGCCGGCACCACAACTTCCAGCCCTTCCTCAATCCCCTCGCCGGAGATCTCTACATAATAATCGCTCTCGATGCCCTTGGTCACAGGGATGCGGCGGGTTGGCAGGGTATTGGGCAGACCAGCATTGCCCTGGGGAGCCTCCCCCTGAGAACCGTCGCCGGACGTCTCTGCCGCTCCGGCATTTTCATCCACCACTTCCACATAGAAGCTTCCGTCCTCCGCAGTCTGCACCGCCGCATAGGGCACGGTCAACACATTCTCCCTGCTGCTGATTATAATGCTCAGTTTGGCGGTCATATCCATGCGCAGATCCTCGCAGGGTGTGTCAATACTGGTCTTTACCGTATAAGTCACGCCGGATCCTGCGGTTGCCCGGGGCGCTACGGAGATCACCTTCCCCTCCAGTTCCAGATCCCCGGTGCCGTTGGTCTTGATGACAACTTTCTGGCCCTCTTTGATCTTGCTGATGTCGTATTCATCGATCTCCACGGTAACTTCATAGCTGCTGATATCTTCGATGGTCACAATAACGCCGCCGTTATAATTGTCCCCGGTCTCCAGATTGACTGCCGTTACCACCCCGGAGATGGGAGCCGTCACCGTACAGGCTGCTATCTGCTCCTGATAGCGGTCAATCTGCTGCTGATCCGACATGCCTGACGTGGAGGCGTTTAAACGGCTGGAGGTAACACTGTCCTGCCTGCTCTGCAAAGTGCTGCCGCCATTGCGTATGGCATCTTCCTGGCTCTGCAGCTGCCGATTATAAGCGTCATAGGCATTGTTCACCGCCGCAACCGCCTGGTCATAAGCGGATTTCAGTCCTCGTTCCGTCTCCTGGGCAGTGCTGTATTTCATCTGGTACTCCGTGATCAGCTGCTCCAGGCGCTGGGCCTCCGCCTCCAGTGCCGCCCTGCCTCCAGCGTCACCGCCGGACACGGTGGCCTGCTCGTTCAATTGCTCATGCACCTTGGCCAGCTGTGCCTGATATCCCTCCAGCGCTTTTCGAATCTCCTCGCTGTTGTTATCGGCGCTGCCGTAGCTGGATCCCGCCCTGTTCATAGTCTCCTTGGCTTCCTCATAACTTCTTAAGGCACTGGCCACCTGCTCCTCCATTCGGGAGAGATCAACCTGGACAGAGATCCCCGCCTCCGTCAGATTGCGCTGGGCAGAGTCCAGATCCAACTGGGTTCTCCTCTGGGCCACGCTCAGGGAAAGTTCGGCATTGCCCAGATTCTCTTCCAGATCCGCCGTGTCCAGCAGGCACAGCAGATCCCCTTCCTTTACCATGTCTCCCACCTGCACCGGCACACTGAGAGACTTAACTCCTGTCACTTCCGCCGATACGCTCTTGCTGTCCGCGCTGGTGACAGAGCCGGTGGCGGACACGCTTTCCACCAGGGATCGGTACTCTATGGTCGCTGTCTCCTGCCGGTTCATCATGCTCAACATGGTCTCCGCCGCCTCCTGCACACTGATGATAAATTTTCCGATCAGGATTCCAAGAATAATAATAATCACCAGGAAAATGCAGAGCTTCTTATGCTTTTTAACCCACTTCAAAACAGACTTCATAACTGACTACCTCATTTCTGTGCCGCTGTATATATGTATATGCTTATTCGGCTGCGCAGCACAAAACAAGCCGGAGAAAATATCTGGAAATCATTTTACCCCCGGCTTTTTAAATAGTCTATAGATATCACAAAAATTTCATAGAATTTATGGTCTTTTTATTGTTATTCCTGCCGCAGCTTTGCCAACTCCTGCCTGCCCCTCTCATAGATAGGACGCACCTCATTCAGCAGACTTTCATAGTAGTTTACAGCCGCCTGCCTACGTGCCTGGGCCATCTTTGCGCCTTTTTTCGTATAAAAATGAGAATAGATATTTTCCAGCTTAAATTTGTATTCCTGGAAAAAAGAAGGGCTTGTGTCCACGGTGCCGTCCTGCACCCTTCCTTCCTCATCCACATTGTACAGCGGCTCCGACACCTGCCCCTTGTAAAAGAGCGTCCGGGCGATGCCGATAGCCCCCGTCACATCCAGCTTGTCAGCGTCAAACAGGATCTTGGCCTCCACGGTCTCCGGCTCATTGTTGCTGCGGTAGCGGTGGGCCAGAATGCAGTGCCGGACTTTGGCGGCAAAGCTTTCCGCAAAGCCCTGCTCCACCAAAAAGCGATATGCCTTTTCCGATCCCACCTGGGCGTGACAGAGAGATGGATTCTCAAACTGCTCCCTGCGGCCTATGTCGTGAAGCAGACAGGCACAGATCAAAATGTCATAATCCACATCCCTCTCCTCTTTGGCAATCTCAAGAGCGCTGTACAGCACCCGATAGATATGCTCCTTGTCGTGGGCACTGTCCCCCATGCAGGATAACATATAATCTTCCAGTAACTGGTATACCTGATTTGTCATAACATCTCCTAATCTATCCTTTTTCTTTGCAGACCAGACCTTCGTTCCGCCTCTTCATTTGGTATAGTTCCTCCGCGGCCAGCCGGGTTTTGGCCGCCACATCAGCACCGTTTTGGGGAAAGCAATAATACAGCGCCCGATGGTCTCCGATACAAATCATATCCCCCAACTCGTACCAATAATAATCCGCATACAGGCTGTAGGATGCGGAGGGCTTCTGCGCATAGTCCAGCTGTCCCTGGCACCCTGTGAGACGGAACCCCTCCGCAGTATGCTCCAGCACACCGCTGCCCACCCGGTAGATGCATCTGCTGTCCACCAGCATACAGATGTCCACAGGCACCTGCAAATGATAACTGCCCTCCTGCAATTCCTGACGCACACATTCACGCTGCCAGCGATACCAGTCAGGCACATGCGTAAAATGTTCTTCCTCCGAAGTCATATCCACGCCCCGCAGATAGCCATATTCCGTAAGCTCATAGGTTTTTCCGCAGTTCTCGCAGGTCAATCTGCTGCCCCTGCCCCGCATCCTGCCCTCCGTCAGACAGTGAGGACATTTGTATAGCACCCGGTTGAGATAGTCCGCCCGGAAAGGCTCGCTGACCTGAACCATATTCTGCTGCTGCCAACGGAAATTGTCAAAGTCAAACTGCTTTGCCAGCAGCCTGTTCAACTCCTCTGGCGTCCGAAGCGCAATATCCTCCGGGGACAGCAGGTATTCCATTCTTGCGGAGACCTTTACCCTGCGCCGCTGCAGATTGTTGTACAGCGGGTCTCTGGCGAAGGCCCCATAGGTGCGGATCATGACCACCGGAACCCCCAGTGCCTTGATACATTTGCCCATGCTGTCCGGCAACGGCGTAGCCGTGCCGTCAAAAGAGTAACTGGCCTCCGGGAACAACAGCACCCAGCTGCGCAGTTCTTTCAGAGCATAATGCATATCTTTCACAAGAGTGATGTCGGTGATGAATTTTCTGGTGGGAATGCATCCCAGCCAGCGCATAAGCCGCTTTTTGCCCACGAAGCCATCCGAAGTACACACGATGTTGAAGGGCCTGGGATATAGCATGGACGCAGCGATCTTAAGATCGATAAAGCTGGAATGATTCATCAGAACCAGGCAGGGCTGGCCTTTTTCCAGCCGCTCCATGCCCGATTTTTCCCAGGTAAAACGAGTGGCCCACAGTTCCGGCAGGGACAGCAGTTTTAATAATGTCCGAAACAATATGCCGGGCCGCCGGGGCCTGATATGCTTTTCCACCGGCAGCGCCAGCACCTGACTGTAATTCAACTCTTTTACCTTTATTTTCATGTATACCTCTTTCCCGCATTTTCTCTATTTCATTTTGTAATATTTATACCACATCCTATATAATTCTTTATCTGAATATTCCCCATAATTATTTCTATGCCTATATTTAAGAACCTCCTTCTTATAAGAGGAAAATGATTCTAGAAATTTATAATCACAAATATTCCAAGAGCAAAACAGCTTTTTATATGCCATTCCAGAGGGAACTGCCACATGATTTCTCCGCACATATCTGTTAGCATATTTCTTTGCTCCTTTATTGTGATCCTTACAACATGGCACTCGTTTATAACTTCTACTCATATACACTCTCCTAATTGATAATCTTCCGTATGAGCGCAATTTTATTTTCTTAAATCGGAACATAATCTGGAGTATGACCCAAAACCTTATTTATCAACTTCCAATGTTGGCGCAAACTACCTCTTTATATGCGATTTATTGTACCATACCATCCGAAGTCATAGCAATAAGAACCTGCATATTTTGCTTCTAAAGATGATCCCCTTAATTTTCGATATGCTTCGACAGAATGTTCCACAAGAAAACCAACATCCGCCACATAAAATCATCTTGACAGAGTAGAATATGCTTGTTATTATTTAAATATAGTTGCAGTTACTCTGACATTTCTTGATAAAATATGACTAAAATGGCTATGAAAAAGACAAAACTAATATATACAAGCATAATTGTTTTGGGTACTCTTTTGGCTTTTACACTCCTATACTTATTTATTTTTGGTATCAATAGCGATCCCTTTAAAAAGTCTTTTAGGGACGTTGACTATATTACTGTGAAGATTGTCAGTATAGGGGGCAATGGAGACGAAGAAAATAAGCAACTGATTTTGCAAAATCCGGAACAAGTGGAGAGACTCAATCAATTATTTAAACAATATGGATACAAAGAACAATTGACAACAAGAGAGCAATATTAATATGTTATTCAAGACAAAGATATCGTAAATATTACATTTTGGCAAGCTGGAAATTTGCTGACAGATTGCTTGGTATCTGGAGATAAAATTGTAGTGAACGGAACCGTATACAATGTAAATTCAGAAAAAGCAGAGCAGAAATTATTAATTGGTCTTGTAGAATTAATCGCTACTTTTTGAATATCATTAAATCTGGCCAGAGAGTTACTCACACTGCAAGCGATTGATAGAACCCTAATCGCAAAAGAGAAAATAATATAATGTCCTACACACAATACGTTTCGATACGAAAGAGGAAACGTTACTTACCCAAAATCACACGAATGCCATATGACCTAATGAATGGATAGCCTGAAAATCTATGGGCTATCCATTTTTCTGCCCTCTTTCCCGCCGTATTCCCGCTCCCTCTTTATGCCGAAGCCAGTCGGCTGCAAACCCCATTTATACTTTAACACATTTCCGGGACTGATACAATTGGCTGTAAATGGATTATTTATTTCCGCTCGCACCAATATTCTTACCGCCCGCGCCATATTCCGTAAAAACGGGATTTTTTATAGTATAATTCATTGCGTAGACTTGGAGGAAGTAATTATATCAATAGCGAGGTAGAAAACGTGAGAAAAAGCAAACTTACCCCTGTGATAGCAGCCCTATCACTGGCACTTTCCATCTGTGGCTGCGGCAAGCCTGATGCGGCTCCCCCGGAAAGCTCTGAGCAGACTCCTTCCCCGATTGACTTTGCGCCAGAGACGGATTTTAAAGTGAATATCATAGGAGACGGAGCATGCATTGTCGGTTATACGGGCAGCGGCGGCGAAGTGAACATCCCCGAAACAATTGATGGAAAGCCCGTGACACGTATTGGTGTTCTGCCCTTTTATGGAGCGCCGATAACCAGTGTTACCATCCCTGACAGCGTGACTAAAATCGGCCAGGGCGCTTTTAAACAAACCCAGCTGACCTATGTAGTTCTGCCGGAAAATGTGACCTATATCGACCAAGACGCCTTTTTAAACTGTGAACAGCTGGAGAGCGTCACTCTTCCCGAGGGCTTGTCAAAAGTATGCCCAAGCACCTTTTCGGGCTGCATAAACCTAAAAGATATCATAATCCCCGACGCTGTCACAGAGATCGGCGAGTTTGCCTTCAGCAGCTGCACAAGCCTGACTGCCATAACCCTTCCTGACACTCTCCAAACAATCAGTAAGCGCGCCTTTTATGAATGTCCCGGCATTACCGTCACCTACAGGGGAGTTTCCTATACATATGATATGTTAGAGGAATTGTACGACACAATTAACGGCGAAGAGGATATACCCACTGAGGTTCTGGATACATTTTTTAAGTTTGAAGACAACGAGGACGGCGTAACTATCACATATGTAGCCGGATGGATGGGAACCGGATTTTACAGCGGCGAGGAGGGCGTGGTGGAAATTCCTGATAAATACAACGGGAAACCCGTGACAGAGCTTGGTCATAGCACTTTTATCAACTGCAATGATGTGACCATATTTACCGTTCCTGACACCGTGACACGGATCGGAAGCAGCGCTTTTCTATCATGTAATAATCTGACGGAGATCATACTTCCCGTAGGCATCACGGAAATCGCCGGCAATACTTTTGCCGAATGCCATAATTTAAGCACTATAAAAATCCCCGCCAAGGTTACCAAGATCGGCGACGGCGCGTTTCGGGAATGTACCAGTCTGAACGTTATCATTATTCCCGACGGTGTAACGGAAATCGGCTATTACGCTTTCAAGGACTGCTCAGACCTGGACATGGTGTCACTCCCTGACAGTATACGCAGCATACAGGAAAGCACCTTTGAGAACTGTGAAAACCTCATCGTGACCTATAAAGGGACCATGTATAAGTATGAGGATATCAATACTTTGTATGATGCAATCAATAACCAATAAACTAATATGATGGAGGGAAATGTATTGAAAACAAAAGATGTATATCTGAAAACACTGAAGTTTGTCTGGCTGAAGCTGGCTCTGGGAGGGGCGGTGCTGCTCTTTGCGCTGGTGACGCTGTTCCCGTTCGTGTGGCTGGGCAGCCTGGGCAGCGGAAGCGGCATCGTAATCGCTCTTACAATCTGGTTCGTACTGGTGGGATGCGTTTACGGATTCTTGCAGCGCTATTTCGGCTATATGATCAAGGCCGGACATGTGGCTATGGTCACTACGGCCGTGACTACCGGATCCCTGCCGGAGGATCAGCTGGGAGCCGCAAAAGAAATGGTATCCGAACGTTTCCTGACAGCGAATGTTTACTTTGCCGTGGACCGGCTGGTGAGCGGCGCTGTGAGCCAGCTGCAGAAGGGACTGCAAAAGATTGACGACCTGTTGGGCAAGATACCCGGCGTGTCCTTCCTTGTCTCCTTTGCCCAGGTGTTTGTTCATATCGCACTGAATTATGTTGACGAGTGCTGCCTTGGATACACTTTTTTGCACAAGGATCAGTCGGCATTCAAGAGCGCCGCCGACGGCGTGGTTATCTATTTCCAGAACTGGAAAAAGCTGCTCAAGGACGCAGCGGTGATGACCCTGGCTGTAATGGTAATTTCTTTTCTGGCATGGCTTCTGCCTTTTATAATATTTTCGGGCCTCTTTGCGCTGCTGCACATCCACTGGATGTTCGCCGCCCTGCTTTCCATCATGGTGGCCGTCATAATCAAGAGTGCCTTTGTGGACAGCTTTCTGATGGTGCGGATGATGGTGTCCTACATGGAGGTGGCGCCCTCCACCGAGCTTACCTTTGACCTGTACGCCAAACTCTGCAAGCTGTCTGACAAGTTCAAGAGCCTTTTCGACAAGGGACAGCAGGAACAGCAGCAGTATGGCAATGCACAGATGTAACGCCTATTGCTGCCACCCAAAAAAAGTCTCCACCTTTTTCCGGTAGTTTTCATTGTCATAGAAAAAGCTGCGCACATGATCTGCGCCTTCCACCAACAGCAATTCTTTGGGGGAGGCGCAGGCTTCGTATGCCTGCTGAGTCATGCGGCAGGGCACAAAATCGTCTGCCAGCCCATGGACGAAGAAGACCGGCAGTTTCGTCTTTCTCATAGCTTCCAGGGTAGAGTATTCCTTTATGCCAAAACCGGCATGCCGCTTTATAATCAGATTCACATAATCCATAGAGGGGTGTTCCAGCATATGCAGTGATTTTCGCCCCACCTCATAGAGCATTTCATAGGGGCTGGTGAAGCCGCAGTCTGCCAGCACACCTTTCACGAAATCCGGCAGGGGATCCCCCGCCGCCATCAGCACTGTGGCGGCGCCCATGGACACACCGCCCAGATACGCAGGCAGCGTATTGCGGCGTTCCTGTTCCAGATACCGGAGCCACTGTGCCACATCCCGGCGCTCCAGCACACCGAAGCCCATGTATCTGCCCTCACTGGCCCCCTGTGCCCGCTGCTCCGCCAGAAGCAGATCGCACCCGATCTCCCGAAGCCACCTGCCTATACTGCCGAAATCCACGGTCCAGCTGCCGCGCCAGCCGTGGAAAAGCACCACGATCCTTTGGGCTTCTCCCTGGGCATGGATATAATGCCCACGCAGCCGCAGTCCGTCCTGGGACAGAATCTCAATATCCTCCCGGGGCAGGGCTTCCATCCACTCCCCATCCTCCTGGATCTGCTTGCGGATCTCCAGTTCTCTGGCGGGAAGCTTCTCACTGCTCTTGGAGGACATCAGATTTCTGGACCTGGCATTCAGCGCCAGGTTCATCAAGATATGATATTTCAGGATGAAAACGGCAGTCGCCAGCACGACGACTGCCGCAACAATACAGAATGTTTTCATTATACCTCTTTATCCGCAAAAAGTTCCCTGGCCTTCCCCATCCTCTCTACAATGCCCACGGCAAAGGGGCATCTGGTCTCGCAGCTGCCGCAGCGGGTGCAGTCGGAGGCGTTTTTCTCCAAAGCCATATAGTGGGCTTTCACAGAGGCGGGCACTTCCTCCTGCATAGTTGCCAGGTCGTAGAGCTTGTTTACCATAGCTATGTCAATATCCATGGGGCAGGGCTTACAGTGGTTGCAGTACATGCACTTCTTGCTGTAGGCGTGATGGGGAGCGGAAGCCAGTACGCTTGCATAATCCTTCTGCTCCTGTGAAGCCGTCTCGTAGGCCACTGCGTCCGCCACATGCCGGGGCTCGGAGAAGCCTGCCATGATGCTGGCCACCGCCGGTCTTGTCAGCGCATAGTGGATGCACTGGATAGGCGTAAACGCCACGCCGAAGGGAGAAGACTGCTCATTGAAGAGGCGTCCGCCTGCATAGCCTTTCATCACTGTAATCCCCACGTCCTGCTGCTCGCACAGCTTATACAGCTCCGCCCGCTCCGGGTCCATGCCTGCCAGAGACGCGTCATACTGCTCCGCGAAATAGTCGTCCAGATTCTCCGTGGGAGGCACCAGGTCAAAAGCAGGATTGAGGGAGAACAGCAGCATCTCGATCTCGCCGGACAGCGCCGCTTTCCTGGCAACCTTGGGATTGTGAGAACTTAAGCCTATATGCTTTATGATTCCCTTTTCTTTCAATTCATGCACATATTCCAAAAAAGGACCGGCAACAATTTCATCCCATTCCTTCTCCGAGTCCACATAGTGGATCATGCCCAGATCTATGTAGTCTGTCTGCAATCTGGCCAGCAGATCCTCAAAAGCCTCCTTGACCTTGGGAATATCACGGGTGCGCACATACTGGCCTCCCTGCCAGGTTGAGCCGATATGTCCCTGGATATACCACTTTTCCCGACTGCCCTTGAGACATTCTCCTATAGCCGATCTCACATTGGGCTCGGACATCCAGCAGTCCAAAATGTTGATTCCCTGCTCCTCACAGGTTTTGAAGATTGCCCGGCAGCCTTCCAGCTCCATCCGCTCCAGCCATTCTCCGCCAAAGCCAATCTCGCTCACCATCAAATCCGTCTTTCCCAGTCTCCTGTACTGCATAAAGCACCTCCTATTTTGCGTTCCGCAGCCTCCCCTGCCAACACACAGCCCGGTGATGAATATCCGGGCCGCTTCAGGCGTCCAGACATTCATCAGTGTATTGTACGGGAGTCTGCTGTTTTATGGTCTTTGACCCTTTCTTTTCTGATTTTGCGTTCCACAGACTCCCGTATCTTACCTGTGCAGATACTTTGCCAGCAAACGTGTCAATACATCCATATCTATGGGTTTGGATGTGTGGTCGTTCATGCCGCACTCCTTACACTTTTTTACATCCTCGGAAAAGGCGTCCGCCGTCATGGCGATAATCGGCAGTCCCGCATCCTGACGCGCGAGCGACCGGATCTTCTGGGCCGCCTCGTAACCCGACATAATCGGCATCCGAATATCCATCAGAATCGCGTCATAGTAACCCTTGTCAGATTTCTCAAACATATCCACGCAGATCTGACCGTTCTGTGCCCATTCAATCTCTATCCCGATGGCAGTCAGCAGTTCATTGGCAATCTCATAGTTGATATCATTGTCCTCCGCCAGCAAAATTCTGACCCCGCTGAAATCTTTGGAAGGCGCTTTCTGCACCTCCTCCTTTTCCTGGGAGGAACCCATATACTGTAACAGTCCATGATAAAGTGTGGATTTAAACAGAGGCTTTGAGATAAAACCGCTGATTCCCGCCTCCCGTGCCTCCTCCTCTATATCGCTCCAGTCGTATGCGGAGATAATCAGAATCGGCATTTCATCCCCGAATCTATGGCGAAGTTCTCTGGCGGTCTCTATGCCGTTCATGCCCTCCATCCGCCAATCCAGCAGGACGATCTGGTAAGCGTCCTGCCGGTTGTGATGCTCCTCCACCATATGGATAGCTGTCCTGCCGTCAACTGCCCAGTCACATTGAATCGTCAGCTCCTCCAGTTTCTCCGCCGTCTCCCTGCACAGCTGCTCGTCGTCATCCACCAGGAGAATGTTCCAGCTGGGAAGCACCATGTCTTCCTCCTTCACAGTAGCCTTCTCCAGATCCAGAATAACATGGAACTCCGTTCCCTTGCCGGCCTCGCTGTGTACCTCTATGGTTCCCTCCATAGCGTCAACAATATACTTGCTGATGGCCATGCCCAGACCGGTCCCCTCGGTCTTATGCACCCTGGTGCTGTCCTCACGGGAAAAGGACTCAAATATCTTCTTCTGGAACTCCGGTGTCATGCCCATGCCGCTGTCCTTTACCCGGAAATGCACACGCACATAATCATCTCCCTTGGGAGATTCCTCCTGGCTGAGATACACGTGAATCTCACCGCCTTCCGGCGTGAATTTGTAAGCGTTGGACAGGAAATTAATCAGCACCTGATTCAGCCTGACACCGTCGCAGTACACATTCTCCGCCAAAATATTGGAGATAAAGACATCAAACACCTGGTTCTTTGATTTTATCTGGGGCTGGATAATGGTCACAATACTGTCCATAGCCTCCCGGAGGGAAACCAAATCCGGGTTCAGCGTCATCTTGCCGCTCTCTATTTTGGACATATCCAATATGTCGTTGATCAGTCCCAGCAGATGACGGCTTGACAGGGTTATTTTCTTCAGACAGTTCATCAACTGCTGACGGTCATCAATATTGGCCGTGGCAATGGCCGTCATACCCACAATGGCATTCATGGGCGTCCTGATATCGTGGCTCATATTGGATAGAAATTCACTCTTGGCCTTGTTGGCACGGATAGCCTCGCTCCTGGCCTTGTCGATCTCAATCATCTGCCCTCTGGTAACCCTGTAATACATGACAAATACAACAATAAAGATCACAAACATCATGACCATTGCAATCAGGAACGCCCTCAGACTGTTATAATCCAGTTTCCGTATGATGCCGTCCAATGCGTCATAAGACATAGCTGTGACCAGATACCACTCAGAATAAGGAAGGGGTGCCACATACACACATTTGATTCCCTCTTTGGTGGATATGATAAAGGTGGAAAGGGATCTGTTGTCTATGGACTCCTGAACCTTTTCGATATAGTAATCCGCACCCTGCTCGTCCGTCTCCAGCACAATATTTTGCAGACGGTCATAATAATTGTTAAGCACTGCCGACCCGCTCTTTATTACAAAATCCCCGTTTCTCCTGATAATGTGAGAGTAGGTTTCCACCCCTGGATTGTCCAGAAAAAGAGTGTTATTGACATAATCCACATCAATACCGGCCACCATGGCTATGCTTTTTCCGCCGCTTTCCATATCATATGCGCAGGGAGCCCCCAAAAGCACCAGAGAAGTGTCTGTGCCCGGGATATTCGCCACCGCAATTTTCTTTTCGCCGGCTTTTAAGGAGTTTAAAAAAGGCTCCTCGTCCGCAATCTCCACTTCCTCACCAAGGATCAACTGCACCTCACCCTCTTCTGACAAAAGTCCCAAAAACCGGAAGTCTCTGGCTTCGCCGCTTATTGCCATAGCCTCTATCAATTCCCGGCCCTGCACTTCCCCCTCGGGAGGAAAGGTTTTTACGATACTCTCCACCTGGGCCAGCTTAATCTCCACAGTCGTATCAAAATGTTTGGTGATCTGCATACTCATTCTGTCCATATAAAATCTGCTGATCTCCGTAGCCGTCTTCTTGCTGGAGCTCATCATATGCTTCATCAAAAGCAGAAATATGCATCCGCACAGTATAAACATAAGCACAAAAATCACCATCAGATAGCGATTCGTTTTGTTTCTCATCTTATCTTTCATCATACCTTACCTCTTTATAAATATCCCAAACATGGATAAACCAAGCTTCCGCTGCGCCTGCGACATTCCTAAACGCATATTTAGATATGTAACGACTAACCTTCCAATACCGCATTTCATTTTTCATTATATTATACAAGCGTAGAAAAAGCAATGAACCAATCTCTTTTAATGGCACAAAAATAAAGCGCCCAGAATTATATAACCTGGACGCCTCCTTAATCACTTGCAGTTCTGAATTTATCCTTATCCTCCGTTGCCGCTTTCTGCCAGAATTATGGTCGGAATTAATGTCTACTGTCTGTCACGGAGCTGCGTGACAACTCGAAATATGCCTGACAGCACCACAAACAGCAGAGCTGCCACCGGCCAGATGAACCAGAATGTTTTCCAGCTGTCGCTGGAGAAACTGACGGCCAGATAGATGGCGACCACCAGACACCAGTAGGCGCCAGCCAAAGGCCCCAATCTCCTGCGGCGGCGTTTCTCCTCTTTAGCATAATCTCCCTCCTGAAGCAGCTTCTGGTAACTCTCCCAGATACAGCCGGCCCAAACCAGCAGAAAAGCCCCCAGTGATACGATGATCAGCAGTATACACAAGCTGTACACCTGCCAGATTTCGGCAACGCCCAGCCCCAAGGCAATCATAAAGGGCAGCACACTGAGAATGCATATTATCACCCCCAGGGCAATACTCCACTGATAACGCTGCATGTATGCTTCTTTTTGTTTTTCCACAATACCGCTGACACCATATTGCAGATGTATTTCTTCCTTCTCCAGATATTCATAAGGTCCCAGCTTCATTCCGTTTATGATAAACAACACAACCGCTGCCGCCACCATCACCAGCAAAATAGCTACTCCCAGTCCGCCAGCCATATCCTCTGAAATAATCACCGGTCCATATTCCGACCAGCCCCCCATAACTACCAGACAGACGGGAGAAAGAATGCAGATCAACACACCTAAAGCAATCCACTTAGACGTTTTTTGGACTGTCTGTAAATAGACATTGGCCTCCTCCAATGAGATGGAACGCATCTGCCTGTAACCTGCGCTTTCTGCCGGAGAATCCGACGGGAACTCTGCCTCTGCTGGTACCGAACTCTGTTCAGCTCTTGATATGACGCTAATATCATACTCGTCCTTCAATAAAAAATCTGTGCTCACATCAAAAATATGGCTCATCCCTATGATCTTATCCAGTTCCGGGATGGATGCCCCAGACTCCCATTTGGACACGGATTGCCTGGAAATATCCAACTGAGACGCCAGTTCCTCCTGGGACCACTCCTTTTGTTTCCTTAAATATGCTATTTTTTCTGCCAGAATCATTTTTCTCCTCCTAAATTTCTTCTAAGTAAGAGTTCCGCACAGTCACTGATCAGGTAGCTGCCGGCATCCCATGGACTTTCACACATATATGTCGTTTTGTCCTCTGTATTCTAGCAAAAATTCCGGTTGACAACCACCAAGCGCGCCGTACATTTCCTCTTTTTTTGTCAACCCGCGGTTGCAACCAGTCAAAATCTACGCTTATGGCTGATGATATCCCTGACCGCCACATAGGCCACGCTGTACAAAACCAGCAGTCCCCAGAGCGCAGCAGTCCTCCCTGGCAGAAATGAACTATTGTTGCCATAGACTTTTCCTACGGCAGATATAGGCGGCAGCAGCCAGACAATCCATCCTGCCACCGCATACTTTTTTAGAACGGAACCCAGAACTGACACCACTGCCAGAAACACAGTCAGCAGCAGTGACAGCTTGCGATCTCTCATTACCTGGGGAGACAGCAGACTGCCCAATGCTATTCCCGCACCGGCGCTTCCCCAAAGCAGTAGAAAGGACTGGATCAGTTCCCCCACAGTTACCGACTCTGAAAACATGTCCGTCCCCATTACATACAGCATCATTGGATTTGCCATGGCTAATGCCGCAAAAATCACCTGGACCGCCAGCAAAAACAAGCTTTTTCCGACATAGTAGCAGCTTTTCTGGGCCACTCGCAGATATAGCAGCTGTTCCTCCACCATATCCTCCCTGCCCGCAATCATATAGCCCATCCAAACCATGATAAGAAAAAGCACAATGCAGAGCGTAACCACACAAGTTACCAATTGGGCCGGCTTGATACTGTAGCAGAAACCGTCATACAGTGCCAGCGCCACCAGAGGCATGACATACAGATGTCCCTGTTTCCATATATGTAATCGGTATTTTGCCATTTCCACAATACTTACCATATTCTACTCCCTGTGTATCCAAAGTATGAACCTGAACAAACTGCTGGATCTGCGATGACTATACTTTGTACAACCCCCTCAGCCTCCATCCCTGTGCCAATAGCCGCCCCAAATGACGATCGCATTCCGCCTGGGTCAAATAAATCTGATACCCGTCTCCGTAAGGCAGTATTTCTCCGCCTACCATTTTGGTGAGTTCCGCCACTGCCTGCTGCCGGGCATCTTCCTCCTCCCGACACAGCAGCACCCGGTACGTCTCCGTAACAGCTATATCACAGGGCAGAAGCTTTCCCTGCTCTATAGTATAAGCTTTCTCCGTAATAGCCGCCACCAATTCCGGCTCATGACAGGACATGAACAGGGTGATTCCCCGCCCCCGCAGATCATTCACCTTATCTACAAACACTCTCTGCGCATCCACATCCTGGCCGGATAAGGGTTCGTCCAGCAGCAGTACATCCGGCATTATCAGCAGCGCCTGGATGACCCCGACTTTCTGCAGAGTCCCTTTTGACAGGGTTGACATTCTGCTCCGCAGATGTTCCGCCATGTGAAATTCCTCCGCCAGTTTCCATAATTCTTCTGACAGCCGGGCCTGCGAAAGTCCGTCTATCATTCCCATGTGCATCAAATACTGCTCTGCCGTGAGGTACGTAGCGGGAAATTTTTCAGGCACATAGTGAAAAATCAAGGCTCTGTCATATTGCACTGTTCCCCGGGTGGGCCTTACCAGCCCGGACAATACTTTCAGCAGCGTACTCTTGCCACAGCCGTTATGTCCTACAAAAGCTATGGCGCTGCCCGCCGCAAAGCTTTGCGTGATATCTCCAAGTACCTGTTTCTCCCCATATTTCTTACTGACCTGCTGCAAATGGATCACTGCCTGCATCGCGCACTACTCCCTCCTGAACCAGCGTTTTTTCGCCGTCTTTTTAACGACCGAAAAAATCCTCCCTGCGTCCCTCTATATCCACCGTATGATTATAAATCAAAAGCCGGTAATCTCTGGTAAGCGCCCTGTATTGGTCACTGCCTGTCGGATAGCTCTCCCCCTGTGCATCCTTGGCGCCACGGGAGGTAATCACCGGAACCTTCTGAAATTGCCACAGCGTATACCTTTGATAATCACTCAGCGCAAGCCCTGTCTGCTCCAACATCACCGCCGCCAGATAATTGACGCTGACATCCCCCAGATTCACGCTTTCTGTAGGATAGTTGTGCCAGATGATAAAGGGCGTTTTGTATTGGTTCATCCTCTGTTCCAAACTCCACGAAGCGGCATCCTGCCCTGTCACATACTCATAAAAGCCGTCCTCCAGCTTTGGCTGGTGATCCCCATAGAGCACGATAATGACCGGCTCCTCATAAGCTTCAAAAAAGGCAAAAAGCCCCTCCAGCGCCTCATCGCTGGCCTTCATACAGCTGAGGTACTGCTCCGCCTGCGGGAACCTGCCCTGCATCTCCCCGGACAGCTGCACAGTGGTCTCGAAATCTTCTCCCGAATAGGTGTACCCGCCATGATTCTGCATGGTGACATTGAAAAAGAACTGAGGCGCTCCCGCTTCTTTTTCCGCAAAATACCTTGTGATATAGGAATAATCCGCCTGGTCACTGACATACAGGCGCAGTGTGTCCATCTTTTCATCTATATCCTCAGAGAAAATAATATGTTCAAAACCCATGGCACGATATACCTGAAGACGGTTCCAGCCGCTGGACAGATAGGGATGAAAGGCCGTAGTCTCATAGCCCTGATCCTTTAAAAGGGATACCAGACCAGGATAACTCTGCCCGTAGCTGAAATATCTGTTGTAGGGGATCACATTGGGATATACGCCCGCCGAATCTGAAGTCAGAAATTCATATTCGGAGTTAGCCGTGGTTCCTCCCAATACCGAAACATTCGCCCACCCGCGGATACAGTTGTCCTGAATAGAATCCCAATAGGGAAGCACCGGGACAGTGGTTTCCAGATCCCCCAGGACCCGCAGATCCGAAAATGCCTCGTTCATAATCACAATAATATTGGGAGATTCCCTTTCTGCGTCTTCTATTTTCGGCGCATCCCCTGTCTCCTCCCTAAAACGGTTTATCACCATCTCCACTTCTTCCAAAGAATAGTCCTCTGGCAGATACTGTGCGTTTCCCATGGCTTCCGCCAGAAGCTTAGCCAGGTAAGTGTCCTCAGAAAACAAAAATGTGTTTGCGTAGATTTCATGAAAGCGAATAAGCGGGAGGCTGACGCATCCGCAGCATATGACAAGCGTTATAGCTATGAGCCACGCATTCCAGCGAGTTCCCTCCTTTCGGATACCCCCTATCCGCATTTTCACTTTACGGAAGGTTCTTTGGGTTTTTTCTTCCTGCTCCCTGGCTTTTGTCCTCCTCCAGTCCCTGCATTGCAGGTACTGGCGCCAGACCAGATACCACAGCAGGATATCCAGCAGACAGGCTGCCAGCAGAATATCGGGAGTAAAATCGTAGTTCTGAACCACATTGCCTGCGGTTTTTGCCGCTTTTATGTCAGACAGCTGAAAGGGTGCGCCCCGAAACCGCATCAGGTAGTGGTTCACCGTGCCGATCAGGCCCATTATGAAGTTTCCCCAGCCGATGGCCCACTCCGTCCTTCCCAGTACAAAATACAATATCCAGTAAAGAGCAATTCCCAGAAAAATATTGACGATCTGCACAAATGTAATCTGGGTCAACGTCAGATAATAGCTGCCCATCGTAAGTATCCCCAACACCACGACACCGTGGATGCCGCTCCAAAAGATCAGGTAACTGTCCCGCAGTACGGCAAGTCCATACGCCCGGCGGGGACTTTTATCCGACAACGCCATCAGCCCCAGCCCGGCCAGGCAGACCGCCCCATATGCCGCCACCGTCTGGTATACCGTCATTAAAAACACTTTTCTCAGCAAAAACAAAAGAACTATCTGTAAAAAAATATAAATACAGGGAATCACGCTCATATTTACCTCTTTCCGCATCAGTTGGTTCAAGCCGGCCTGTCCGCCATACTGCCCCTTTGTCTCCAACAATGGATAAGGCATATTATATAGATTTAGTAAAAAGAAAGCAAGCCTTATCTGCTGGTTTACCTTTCATAGATGTGTTATACTGAGCAAAAGGGGGGATAAATGTCATGGAAGTATTGATACGTCTATGTGAAAAATATGCATTGGGAGAAATTCAAAGAGAACCTTTGCCTGTGGCGGGAGGGCTGCTGCACCAGATGTACCATGTGGTGACAGATGGGGGAAACTATGCTGTAAAGCTGCTTAACCCGGATATTATGAAGCGCCCGAAGGCCCTGGGAAATATGGTAAATTCCGAATATATAGCCGAGTACATGGGCAAATACGCAATGCCGGAGACTGCCGGGCATATATCTATATCCGATCCCAGAGAATGTATGCCGTCAGATGTCATACCCGCCGTGTCCGCTCTTAAGTTTCAGGAAAAGCACCTGATCTCCATAGAAAAAGACAACGGCAATGCCCCTTCCGCCGAGGCTTGTGCAGCTATTCCACAGCAGTATGCCTTTGTATACCCCTGGCTGGAGGCCCGGTCCCTGTTTGCGCCGGAGATTGGTATCACCCACTGCCGCAGGGTCGGCCACATTCTGGGATTGATGCATCATGCGGATATCCGGCCGGAAGAAATGCCCTATGAATTGGAAAAGGAGGAGGCCAGGCGCTCCCCCTATGACTGGCAGGGCTATCTGACCCTGGCCAGAGAGCAGCAGGTTCCCTGGCTCTCCGAGTTTGAAGCTATACTGCCGGACCTGTGCCGCTGGGATCAGGCGGCAGTGGATGCTGCGGATGCCGTGCATTCCTGTCAGGTCATCAGTCACCGGGACCTGGATCCTAAAAATATCCTGTGGCAGGGCGATCAGCCCTATCTGATCGACTGGGAAGCCGCCGGATACGTAAACCCCTGCCAGGAGCTGCTGGAAGTATTGCATTATTGGGGCTGTGATCACAAGGGCATCTATGATCCGGATCTCTGCCGGGCGCTTCTGCAGGAATATATGCAGTTTATGAATCTGCGAGGAGTGGACTGGGCGCCCATTTTTGCCTGCAGCTATGACAGTATGCTGGGTTGGCTGGAATATACCCTGAAGAAAAGCCTGGGGTTGGAGGGGGATGAAAAAGGCCAGGGCCTGCAGCAGATGCTCGGCGCCTATGATGAATTACGCCGCTATGAAGCCCAGGCCGGCCTGCTATTAGGTATGGTTACATTCTGAAATTTACCCCTTGACTCTGACATTGCGTCATAGTTTATGATGGATTTACACGGAAGGAGGCAAGGTTGACCATGATGACCGTTCACGAAGTAAGCCAACTGGCGGGGGTGAGTATACGCACCCTCCACCACTATGACCGAATCGGGCTGCTGCATCCCACAGAGGTCACGAAGGCAGGATACCGGCTGTATGACGATACGGCTCTGGAACGCCTGCAGTGCATTCTATTATTTAGAGAACTTGAATTTCCGCTCAAAGAAATCAAGGGCATATTGGACAGCCCGTCCTTTGACAGAAACAAGGCGCTGGAACAGCAGATCACTTTGCTAGAGATGAAAAAGGAACATCTGGAAAACCTGATTGGCCTGGCCCGTGAAATAAAGACGATAGGAGTGAGTAAATTGGATTTTAAAGCATTTGGCACACAGGAAATGGAGGAATATGCCCGGCAGGCCAGGGAATCCTGGGGGCAGACAGAGGCATACCAGGAGTATGAACAGAGATTTGCAGGCAGAAGCCTGGAGCAGGAACAGCAGATGGGCATCGGGCTCATGAGAATTATTGCAAAGTTCGGCACAATGAGGGAGTCCGATCCGGCTGGCGAGGCCGTACAGGCACAGATAGAAAAGCTGCAAAAGTATATCTCCGAGCACTACTATGCCTGCTCCGATGAAATCCTGTCCTCTTTGGGGCGGATGTATGTCGGGGACGGCAGATTCAAGAAAAGTATCGATAAAGCGGGGGAAGACGGCACGGCGGAATATATACACCGGGCCATTGAAGCCTACTGTAAGAAACACACAATTTAAAGCTGCAGCCAACAAAGCAGGGGCGCCTATAACAGGCGCCCCTTGCTGATATTCTGCACATCTCTCTCTGTATGGACGAAAACTCCACATACCAATGCAGCCTTGTTGCAAGCAGCACCTGTATCTTT
>CAMWTF010000009.1 GCA_947177105.1 uncultured Lachnospiraceae bacterium
TGCCTAAACCGGTCAGCACGTCAAACATGGAGTGCTGCTTCAGGAACATGGTGGACAGGATGATGGAGACACACAGCGTCAGCGACGAATTTCTAAGCCAGCGCTTTTTCCCCAGCGAACAGCGGCACAGGGCCACATGGGCGCCGATGGAGTTGTACACATGGATGCTGGGCCACAGGTTGGTGGGGGTGTCCGTCCGCCACAGCCGGGCTACCATGTGGGTAAATATATTGTCCCGGGGCATGGCGTAGGGCCGCAGGTGGTGACCGTTGGGCCACAGGGTGGACACCAGCAGGAACACCGTCATGCCTGTGAACAGAAAAATACATGCCCGCCGGTAATCAGGCTTACTCTTGAAAAAGAGGAACAGCACCACGGCGCTCACATACAAAAACCACAAAAGGTAAGGGACAATGAACACCTCACAGAAAGGGATGTGGTCGTCAATGGCCATATGGATCACATGGTAATGTTTGGTCACTGTCCGTTCCAGGTAGCAGAACCAGGTCATATAGAGTATCCCATAGAGTATCAGCGGGATGCCATGCTTATACTTCTTATAGAATTTCTTTGCGCTTTCCATAATGTTTGTCTATCCCCTTTTTTTAAGACAGGTTGTATTAACGTTCCTAAATATAGCACAAATTTATCTTTTTTCAAGAGGAAAAATACAAAATTAAGGAAATACACAGTAATTTTAAGATTTTCTTCAGATATACATCCGCAGCGCCCGGTGCTGGCAGATGACAGTCAGCCGGTCACTGCGGCGTTCCACCTCCCCGTCCGTGTGTACCCACAGAGGGGCGGAAGTCTGGATTTCCACCTTTTGCGCGCGGTAGGCCGTGATGCCTTTGAACATATAGTGTCTGCCGATGAAGGCGGTGGGCAGCGCCACTAAAATAAGAGCCTTGGACAGATCCCCCACTACACACAGATCCAGCAAGCCGTCCCGGTAGTCGGCATGGGGCGCAAATTTAAAGCCGCCTCCTTCATACATATGGTTCATGAAGGCCACGAACAATATTTTTTGGATGGATATGGGTTCGCCGCCGTCTATGCGGATCTGACAGGATACCGCCCTGCTGGCAAACAGCTGCTTCAAGGCGATTCCCAGATAGGTCAGCTTGCCCAGGCCGATTTTGTTCAGGAACCCCTTCATTTCCGAGCGGTTGGTCTCCTCACAGACCGCCGCGTCAAAGCCGATGCCGCTGCTGACAATAAAACGGTGGCTGGAGCCGTCCCCGTAGGTGGTGGTGCCGATATCCACGGCGGTGGTGCCCTCCGCCTCCAATATCCGCTTCAGAGCCTTCAAAGGATCCCGGGGGATGGGCATGTCCCGGGTAAAATCATTGCCGGAGCCGATGGGAATATAGCCCAGCGCCACCCGTGAGAGATCATCAATCCCCTGCAGAGCCTCGTCCATGGTTCCGTCCCCGCCCAGGATCACAATATGGTGGGGCTGCGAGGAACTGCCGGAGGCAATCTCCCTGGTCAGGCGGGTGATATCCCCCGCTGCCCGGGAGAAATGCGCCTCATAAGAAACATGAGCCGCCTGCAGATACGGTTCGATAACTGCATCCCACAGCTTCTGCCCCTTGCCGGACCGGGATACGGGATTTAGTATAAAATGATAGGTCTTTTCCATTATTTCCTCCCTGTCAGAATTTTGCATAGGCCCTGCCGCCCGGTAATATTCTATCATATCGTCCCGGACTTCGCAAGATTTCCCCGGTTCAAAGCGGGGAACAGAAAAATAACGAAATTCCTTGCAAACTGGAATAGATATGTTATACTTTTAAATGTATATGCATTTTTAGGATAAAACAGCAAAAGCAGGAGGAGAGCATATGTATTCATTAGACGAAGTGAGAAACGTTGACCCTGAGATCGCCCAGGCCATCGAGGATGAGCAGGCTAGGCAGAACAGCCACATCGAACTGATCGCGTCCGAGAACTGGGTGAGCAAGGCCGTGATGGCAGCCATGGGCAGCCCCCTGACCAACAAATACGCCGAAGGATATCCGGGCAAGAGATATTACGGCGGCTGTGACTGCGTGGACGTGGTGGAGAATCTGGCCATCGACAGGGCCAGGGAGTTATTCGGCTGCGACTATGCCAACGTGCAGCCCCACTCCGGCGCCCAGGCCAACATGGCAGTACAGTTTGCGGTGTGCAAGCCCGGGGACACCGTCATGGGCATGAATCTGGATCACGGCGGACACCTGACCCATGGCAGCCCGGTGAACATGTCGGGAAAATACTTCCATATCGTCCCTTACGGCGTCAACGACGAGGGCTTTATCGACTATGACAGACTGCGCGAGATTGCGCTGGAGGCAAAGCCGAAGATGATCATCGCCGGCGCTTCCGCATATGCCAGAACCATAGATTTCAAGAAATTCCGGGAGGTGGCCGACGAGGTGGGCGCCGTGCTGATGGTAGATATGGCCCACATTGCCGGCCTGGTGGCGGCGGGTCTGCATCCCAGCCCTATTCCCTATGCGGACGTGACCACCACTACCACTCACAAGACCCTGCGGGGCCCAAGGGGCGGCCTGATCCTTTGCAATAAGGAGGCAGCCGACAAGTACAACTTTAATAAGGCCATCTTCCCCGGCATCCAGGGCGGCCCCCTGATGCATGTGATCGCCGCCAAGGCAGTGTGCTTCAAGGAGGCGCTGGGCGACGAGTTCAAGGCATATCAGCAGGGCATCATCGACAATGCCCAGGCGCTGTGCCGGGGGCTGATAAGCCGTGACATCAAAATTGTGTCCGGCGGCACGGACAATCACTTGATGCTGGTGGATCTGACGACTTACGGCCTCACGGGCAAAGCGGTGGAAAAACTGCTGGATGCGGCACATATCACCTGCAACAAGAACACGATTCCCAATGATCCCCAGTCTCCCTTCGTGACCAGCGGTGTGCGTCTGGGAACTCCCGCTGTGACATCCCGCGGCATGAATACAGGGGACATGGACAGGATAGCAGAGGCCATCGCCATGGTGATCAAGGGCGGCGAAGAGAAGGTGCCTCAGGCAAGAGCTATCGTGCAGGAACTCACCGACAAGTATCCGCTGAACTAAGATGGGAATGTTTCATGTTCCGAGAGATATATTGAGGAGATGATGGAGCAAATGTTTATTAATATGTATAACAAAGTAAGAATGAGATTTGGGGCGCTGGCCTGTATTGCGGCGCTGGGATTGTCCGGCTGCGGCACAGGCGCCCAGGTGGGCGGCGCAGTGGACAGAAACCTTGATACGGAGGGCTACACCCGAGATGAGAGCAGCCAGCCCCAGGAGAGTGATCCTTCACAGGAGAGCAGCGGGGAAATCACAGACATTAACAATACCTCCAGGGAAAATGAAAATACGGGAGAGCTGAACGAGTTTGGCCTGGATCTGGAGACCATGGATATTGTCAAGTACAATATCTATGTGGAATTGAACAACACCATTGTGGAGATTATGGATAATATCGACAACTATTTCCTGGTGGTGGACACGACGGAGGAGTTTCGTTTCCGGGATGACGCAGAGTACAGCTACGGCTATCGGATCAAGGGCTTTAACCTGGATGCGGTGGAGGATGCGGAGCTGGTATACGGCGTGGAACCCGCATATGAGACGCTGGATGAACTGGTGGAAGCCATGCTGCCCTCCATGCGGGAGATTATGGAGACCTTTGACGCTATAGACGACTCCGAGTACACCTACGAGCAGAACCAGTACCAGCAGCCAAAGGAAAACCATGTCCGGCTGATGGCTTGTCTGGAGGAGTTTACCACATATGCCTATGAGTACATGGAGCGGATTGATGTAATCGCCGACGAGAGGACCGCGGCCCAGGAGGCGAAGATGCTGGAGGAGGGACAGCTGATAATCTATAATTTCAGTCATATGCTGACCCTGTCCTCCCAGATTCTGGATGAGATCTACGCCCAGGGAATTGATGATTATAACCTGACAGAGCTGGATCTGACCCCTATCTACCCGCTGTTTGAGGAGATGCAGGCCACGGCGGCAGCCTACGACGAGGCGGTCAGCGACAACAACCAGTTGATGAAGGAATCTCTGTCCAACCGTCAGGTATACGCAGGCAACTGGAATGGCCTGATACAGGCTTTTGAATGGATGATCAAACAGGTGGAGAGCGGAGTGCCCTATGAGAACCCCTCCCATGAGTATCTGGGCGGTTTGCAGCATATCTATGTGGTGCTGTCCGACCGTGTGGAGGACTACAACGGTATTTTCGTGCAGTAGGCAGCCTGATATCGGCCGTGGTTTCGATTGACCAAAGGTGAGTTTGGTCAGGATTGCAAATTCTTAGAAAAAATCCTTGCGTTTACAGCAGGTTCGTGCTAAAATATCTTTCGTTGACGTACAAATGTGCGCGGGAGAAACACATCATGAAAGACAATGTCAAATATTATATGGTGCGCAGGAAGGCTATACCGGAGGTGCTGCTGAAAGTGGTAGAGGCTAAGAGTCTTCTGGAATCGGAGAAGGTGGAAACCATACAAGATGCAGTGGATGCGGTAGGCATCAGCAGAAGTTCTTTTTATAAGTATAAGGACGACATCTTTGAGTTTCATGACAACGCACGGGGGACGACGATTACTTTGACACTCCAGATGGAGGATGAACCGGGGCTTTTGTCGGATGTATTGAAGGTCATCGCGGAGTTTCGGGGAAATATCCTGACCATTCACCAGAGCATCCCCATCAACGGGATCGCGTCTCTGAGCATCAGCATACAGGTGCTGCAGACCACCGGAGACGTGGCCCGGATGATACAGGAACTGGAGAACCAGCGGGGTGTACACCATGTAGTGATTTTGGCGAAAGAATAAGGGCTGCTGAGGCGGCGGAATGTGAGGAAGATATGATTTATGTAGCGGTATTGGGATATGGCACTGTGGGCAGCGGAGTGGTGGAAGTCATCGAGAAAAATAAAGATATGGTGAACAAAAAGTCCGCGGCGCAGCTGGAGATAAAGTATATTTTGGATCTGCGGGATTTTCCCGGAGATCCTTATGAGCATAAGGTGGTTCATGATGTGAATATCATCTTGGAGGATCCCGAAGTGTCCATTGTCTGTGAGACCATGGGAGGCGTGAAGCCGGCATATGATTTTACCAGAGCGGCGCTGCTAAAGGGTAAGAGCGTATGCACCTCCAACAAGGAGCTTGTGGCCAGCCATGGCCCGGAACTGCTGCAGATTGCCCGTGAACACTGCTGCAATTATCTTTTCGAGGCCAGTGTGGGGGGAGGCATTCCCATTATAAGACCGCTTAATTATTCCCTGACGGCGGAGAAGCTGGAGGCCATCACGGGCATTTTGAACGGCACCACCAACTATATTTTGACCAAGATGGAGAAGGAGGGGGCGGATTTTGCCGCCACCTTGAAAAAAGCCCAGGAGAAAGGGTATGCGGAGCGCAATCCCGAGGCGGATATTGAGGGTTATGACGCCTGCCGCAAGATTGCGATCCTGTCCTCCCTGATGACCGGGCAGAATGTGTCTTATGAGAATATCTACACGGAAGGAATCTCCAGGATCACGGCGGATGACTTTGTCTACGCCAAAGCGGCCGGCAAGTCCATCAAGCTGCTGGCCATGAGCAAGGATACGCCGGAGGGCACACTGGCCATGGTGTCCCCCTGCATGATCAGCTCGGAGAACCCACTTTATATGGTCAGCGGTGTGTTCAATGCCGTGTGTGTGCGGGGCAATATGCTGGGAGATTCCATGTATTACGGAAAGGGGGCGGGCAAGCTGCCCACCGCCAGCGCAGTGGTGTCCGATGTGGTGGACTGCGCCCGGCATCAGGGCAAGACCATCATGTGCTTCTGGAATCAGGAGGAGGCAAAACTGGTGGACATCGGCGATGTGGAGAGGGGCTTTTTTGTGCGGGCCAAGGCAGATTCCGCAGCGGATGTGGAAGCGGCTTTCCCTGGCGCGGAGAGGATACAGGTTGAGGGCCGGAGCCAGGACTGCGGCTATTTCACAAAACCCATGAAGGAGAGGGAGTTCACCGCCAGGTATGAGGCCCTGGGCGATAAGGTTCTGGGGCGTATACGCCTGGAGATGGTGTAAATATAAATGCAGACAATTGGGAAATATTCTCTGCAGTTAAGATTTTCCAAATTCCGCACAGCGCATGTCGCATAATCGGGCAACATGCACTGTGCGGAAAGGAAAATCTAATCGTTAGTGAGTATATATTAATTATATGAGGAGAGAGGATAAACGGGTATCATGAGAAAGGTAGTGAAATTCGGCGGCAGTTCCCTGGCCAGCGCCGAGCAGTTTAAGAAGGTAGGAAACATCATCCGCTCGGATGTGGAGAGGAAATTTGTGGTGCCCTCTGCACCCGGCAAGAGGTACGATAAGGATATCAAGGTTACCGATATGCTGTATGGCTGCTATGCTCTGGCGGATGCGGATCAGGATTTTAGCGCGGAATTGCAGGCTATCAAAGCCCGTTATCAGGAAATTATCGACGGGTTGGAATTGTCCCTGTCCCTGGAGGAGGAGTTTGCCGTCATCGAGAGGATGTTTCTGGATAAGGCCGGCAGCAACTATGCAGCCTCCCGAGGCGAATATCTGAACGGTGTCATTATGGCGCAATATCTGGGATATGAATTTGTGGATGCGGCGCAGGTGATCTTTTTTGACGAAGAGGGCAATTTTGATGCGGACAGGACAAACGAGGTGCTTTCCGCCAGACTGGCGGGCTGTGAGGCGGCGGTAATTCCCGGCTTTTACGGCGCAATGCCGGACGGCACGGTGAAGACCTTCTCCAGAGGAGGATCGGATATCACCGGATCCATTGTGGCCAAGGCCATCAAGGCGGACGTATATGAGAATTGGACCGATGTGTCAGGTTTCCTCATCGCAGATCCTCATATCATCGACCGGCCCGAGGCCATCGACGTGATTACATACAGGGAGCTTCGGGAGCTGGCATATATGGGTGTCCCTGTACTTCATGAGGATGCCATTTTCCCGGTGCGCCAGCAAGGTATTCCCATCAATATCCGCAACACCAACGCGCCGGAGGACAACGGCACCTGGATAGTGGGCAGCACCTGTCAGAAGTCCCGGTTTGTGATCACCGGTATCGCCGGAAAGAAGGGGTATTGCTCCGTAAATATTGAAAAGGATATGATGAATTCGGAGATCGGCTTTGGCCGCAGGGTGCTGCAGGCTTTTGAGGACAACGGCATCTCCTTTGAGCATATGCCCTCCGGTATCGACACGCTGACAGTATTTGTACATCAGGACGAGTTCATGCACAAGGAGCAGAAGGTGGTTTCGGCGATCCACCGCCTTGCGGAACCGGAGTCCATCGAGATCGAGTCCGATTTGGCCCTGATTGCCGTGGTAGGACGGGGCATGAAGTCCACCCGGGGCACGGCGGGCCGCATTTTCTCCGCACTGGCACACAACAATGTCAATGTGAAGATGATTGATCAGGGCTCATCGGAATTGAACATCATCATTGGTGTGGCCAACGAGGATTTCGAGAATGCCATCAGGGCCATCTACGATATCTTTGTGATTGCGCAGCTATAAATCGGCATATTCCGGAGAAACGCGTTAAACGGCGTCCGGGTATCAAAGCAGGCTGTGTTGTTCAGCGGCTCTGTGTGCCGCAAGAGAATATGAGTAACCTATAATGCAGAAGCACGGTAGTGCATCAGAGATAAGCCTGCCCGGACAAAACCACAGCTCCGGGCAGGTTTTTGATGTTGAGAAAAGAATTTCCGGTTACTGAAAACAGAGGAAAAAATGTAGAATATTGTCAATATTTGGAAATGGAAAAAGAATATTGAAAAAAATATAAGATTTTTGCAAAAATGTGTTGACAATTAGAAAAAACCTGCTATAATAAAATCATACAAAAGAGATTAAGCAACCGATTCCAAAATAAACACAGGAGGAAGGGCCAATGTACTAATGATAATGGAATCAAAAAATACTACAGGAGGTAAAGACCATTGGACAGCATAGTTTGAAGAGGGCGCATCAAGAAAGATTTGATGTGCCCTCTTCCTTTGCATGGATGTTTTATTTCTTAATTTTCTAAAAAAAAGTATTTTTGTGTAGAAAATTGGCACATGATAGGGTATACTTTTGCTGTATATGCAGTGTAGGCAAGCAAAGTGACCATAGAAAGGCTTTGGATACAGATGGATAATCAGCAGGATAAATTGCAGCAGCAGAGGGAGGCGCGTCGGAAGAGAAGGAAACGCAACCAGATTCTGGCCTATGCCACGGTGCTGGCATTGATTGCACTGATGGCCGTGGGCATCGTCGTTGGAATCAAATACCTGACGCAGTGGCAGGATCAACGGCAGCAGGAGGAACAGCGGCAGCAGGAAAGTATGCAGAACGAGTTGGAGCAGCAGCTGGAATCAAAGGAGGAGAGTATCGTGGCCCCGCCGGACGAGCCGGAGGTGACGCCGGAGCCCATACCTGAACTGACCCCGGAGGAAAAGCTGGACGGGGTTATCAATGCCATGATTGAGGCCATGCCCCTGGAAGACAAAGTTTCCGGCCTGTTTTTTGTAACGCCGGAGTCTATCACTGATGTGAATGCCGCGGTGCGGGCAGGGGATGGCACCAGGGAGGCCCTGATCCGGTATGCGGTGGGGGGCATCGTCTATGACAAAAAGAATATTCAGAGTGCAGAACAATTTCGTGAGATGTTGGGCAATACAGAGTTGTACAGCAAGTACCCTCTTTTCCTTGGCATAGAGGAAGAGGGGGGCAGTGTCAGCCCGTTGGCGGCAGCCGGGCTGATTGACAAGCAGCCCTCCGCAGCGGATATCGGCGCAGGAGGGGATGCAGGGGCCGCTTACCTGGCAGGAAGCAGCCTGGGAGCAGGGATGGCTTCCTATGGTATCAATGTGGACTTTGCCCCGGTGGCGGATCTTGCCAATGTGGACGGCAGCGTTATGGAGGCCAGGGCTTACGGCAATGATGCCGCGGCGGTGACGGCCTATGTGAACAACATGGCGAACGGTATGCGGGAACAGGGAGTGGCAGCGTGTGTGAAGCATTTCCCCTGCGGCGGCGGTACGGCGGCAGATACCCATGAAGGGCTGGCAGTGTCAGATCGCAGTGCGGAGGAGCTGCGCAGCCAGGAACTGACGGTATATCAGAGCAGTATAGACTCCGGCATCCAGATGATCATGGTGGGGCACACGGCTGTTCCGTCTCTGACAGGAGATAATACCCCGGCATCTCTGTCCAGTATCGTTGTGACCGATCTGCTGCGCAATGAGATGGGATACAGAGGCGTGATAATCACAGACGCCATGGACATGAAGGCGATCTCGGAGTATTATGGATCCGGTCAGGCGGCAGTGCTGGCTCTGAAGGCGGGCTGTGATATGATCCTGATGCCGGAGAATTTTGAGGAAGCTTATGCTGCCGTGCTGGCGGCTGTCCAGGACGGAACCATCTCGGAGGAGAGGATCAACGATGCCCTGCGCAGAATCTACAGGATAAAATGTGCTGACCGACTGAGCCAGAGTGAATAGCGGCGCAGCTTGCTGCGCCTTTTGCTTGTCAGCTTACATTCCCCAATAATTTACGCAGGAACATCGGAAACACGGCATTAGTTGTCTGTATTGTAGACGCAATTTCCATATTTTTAAAATAATGGGTTGACAAACGGGGAAACCTATTGTATAGTATATTTTGTTCAGAGCAATCTGACATATGCGCGAGTGGCTCAGCGGTGGAGCACCTCCTTGCCAAGGAGGGGGTCGCGGGTTCGATTCCCGTCTCGCGCTTTTTTTATTGCTTTGAGCACGAACCAAAGGTGGTATGTGAGACTTTGGCAACTGCTGTGAGGATCAGCCCCGCCGCTTGCGACGGGGTATTTTGCTGTTAATGCGCAGTATAGGCGCGGGCCGGAAACGGGCAGAGGAGAGACGGATGCGGACATTGGGAAAAATTATCAGCAGATATATGCAGATTATCACTTTGATATTGGTGTTTGTCCTATTGATCATTTTTGGGGGCATGGAGATAACCAGAGCGCAGGGGAACGCGTATGAGAATGCCGCAGGGGCTTTCCAGCAGCTGGCTCAGACGCTGGAGCGGAATAAGATGGAACTTCAGGAGATAGGGCTGGAGTATAATGAGACCTGCATTCACAATGCGGAAGCCATCGCTTACATGCTCCAGAATAATCCCGCCGCGCGGGAGAGCACAGAGGAACTGAAAAGGATCGCGGAATTGATGGAGGTGGACGAAATCCACATCTTTGATGAAAGCGGACGCATTTTTGCCGGGACGCACCCGGAATATTTTGACTATACCTTTGATTCCGGGGAGCAGATGCAGTTTTTCAAGCCCATGCTGGCGGACAAATCTTTAAAACTTGTCCAGGAGGTTACGCCCAATACGGCAGAGGGCAAAATGATGCAATACTCCGCATTGTGGAGCAAAGATGGCCACTTTATTGTACAGGTGGGCATGGCCCCGGTACGCCTGATGAAGGCCACGGAAAAAAATGAATTATCCTATATCTTCTCTCTGCTGCGGATAGATCTGGAGGCGGACTATTATGCGATTGACAGCGGCAGCGGAAAGATTGTCGGCTCTACGGACTTGGAGAGCGTGGGGAAAAGCATGGAGGAGATCGGCCTGGACTTAGCCCATATCCGGGATGCCAGGGACGCTTTTCATGTAAGGATAAACGGAGTGGATTCCTATTGCGTTTTTACGCAGATTGAGGGGAATTATATCGTGCGAGCGATACCTTGCAGGACGCTCTATGGACGGCTCCCGGCCAATATGGTTTTTTTGGCCATATGTCTGATAGTGGTAGCTATATTCTTGTCCTATGCCGTGATCTGGTGCATGAACCACTATGTGGTGGAGGGAATCCGCGGCGTGAACGAGAAGCTGCGCATGATAGCCTCAGGCGATTTAGAGGAAAAGATCAATATTCGGAGCAGTGTGGAACTCTTCGAACTGGGCAGTTATATCAATGAGATGATCCGCAGTCTTCTGGCTAACAACAGGAAGATGTCCTATGTTCTCAGCAAGACCAATATGTACATAGGCGTATACGAATACAGTGAATACACACCGAGAGTACGCTTTACAGAGCACATTCCCAGAATATTCTCACTGGATGAGGAGGCGGTGCGGCGCCTGACTGGGGACAGCAGGAAGTTTGTGGAGTTTCTGGAGCAAATCCGCAATCATCCTGTACAGGGGGAAAATGGGGTGTTCCAGCTTAGCGAAACCTGCGAGCGCTATGTGAAGCTGGAGGAAGTTCATGAAAACAATGAGACCTTCGGCGTGGCCATTGATGTGACGGAAGATGTGGCCAAGCGCAGGGAGATCGAGGTGGAACGGGATATAGATCCCCTGACGGGATTATACAACAGGCGGGGACTGAACAATCAGTTGGAAAGACTTTTTGCCGAGCCGGAAAAATTGGGACATTACGCTATGATCATGATTGACGCAGATGGTTTAAAGGGAATCAACGATACCTATGGACACGACAAAGGGGATGCATATCTGGGGAGAATAGCGGATACTATCAATACCTTTGAGCCGAAGAACAGTGTTGCGGCCAGACAGGGCGGCGATGAATTTGTCCTGTTCCTATATCAGTATGAATGGGACGAACTGATCGAGGCCGTAAAGATGCTGGAATTTATCCAAAAGCATTGTCTGGCCTATCTTGACGAGGAACTGCGGGTCAAGCTGGAATTCTCCTTTGGTTATGTCATGACACAGGGGAAAGCGGATTATCGGGAACTGTTAAAGCAGGCTGATGAGCGTATGTACGAGAACAAGAGGGAACGAAAAATGCAGCGCAAATAGCGCCAGGCAGTCCCACAATTTTTTCGGATTTAAAAAAAACAGTTGACAGATGGAAATAAAAGGATTACAATTCCTTGTAAACCGATAGGAATTATATAATATGAAAGCGAGGAACAATATTATGAGTAAAAAAGCGTATGCAGACAGAAATTTAAAGTTTGAGACATTGCAGCTCCATGTGGGGCAGGAGCAGCCCGACCCGGTGACGGATGCCAGAGCGGTACCCATCTATCAGACTTCCTCCTATGTGTTCCGCAACAGTGATCATGCGGCGGCACGTTTTGGCTTAAGTGATCCGGGCAATATATACGGCAGGCTTACCAATCCCACAGAGGATGTGTTTGAGAGGCGGATTGCGGCCCTGGAGGGAGGCGTGGCGGCCCTTGCGGTGGGTTCCGGCGCAGCGGCCATCGCGTACACTTTCCAGAACCTGGCACACGCGGGGGAGCATATTGTGGCGGCCAAGAATATCTACGGCGGTACATACAATCTGTTGGCGCACACTCTTTCTGAGTACGGCATCAGCACGACCTTTGTGGATCCCTTCAACTATGAAGAGGTGGAGGCGGCGATTCAGGACAATACGAAAGTGCTGTTTATTGAAACGCTGGGCAATCCCAACTCCGATGTGGTGGATATCGAGAAGCTGGCCGGCATTGCTCATGCGCATCAGATACCGCTGGCTATAGACAATACTTTTGCCACGCCCTATCTGGTGCGTCCCATAGAGTACGGTGCGGATATTGTAGTTCATTCCGCCACCAAATTCATCGGCGGGCACGGAACTACCATCGGCGGCGTGATTGTGGACAGCGGTAAATTTGACTGGGAGGCCAGCGGCAAGTTTCCTTCCCTGACCGAGCCCAACCCCAGCTACCACGGCGTGAGCTTCACCAAGGCGGTGGGCCCGGCGGCTTTTGTGACCAAGATCCGAGCCATCCTGCTGCGTGACACCGGGGCCACCCTATCCCCCTTCCATGCCTTCATTTTCCTGCAGGGCCTGGAGACGCTGTCCTTGCGGGTGGAGCGTCATGTGGAAAATGCGCTGAAGGTGGTGCAATATCTGGCTAATCATCCCCAGGTGGAAAAGGTACATCATCCTTCCGTGTCTGATGACCCGCAGCAGCAGGCGCTGTATCAGAAGTATTTTCCCAATGGGGGCGGTTCCATCTTTACCTTTGAGATCAAGGGGGATGCCCGCAAGGCCAAGGATTTCATAGACAATCTGGAACTGTTCTCTTTGCTGGCCAACGTGGCGGATGTAAAGAGTCTGGTGATTCATCCGGCATCCACCACTCACTCCCAGTTAAGTGAGGAGGAGCTGGCAGACCAGGGCATCAAACCCAACACGATCCGTCTGTCCATCGGCACAGAGCATATAGAGGATATTATCGAGGATTTGGAGGAGGCATTCAAAGCCGTAAAATAATTTACCAGGAAAAATTTATGGAGAAAAATGAAAAAAATGTTTGCATTTTTCTCAGGCTGTGCTATACTGTCCCTATGGGGCATTAGCGCAGTTGGGAGCGCGTCACACTGGCAGTGTGAAGGCCACGGGTTCGAGTCCCGTATGCTCCAGGACGTTAAAAAGTCGCAGCTCAGGGTTTTCGCAGGAAAATCAAGGGTTTGCGACTTTTTAATCCAGCTTTGTCCGCAGGAAATTTAAGGAAGAATGGAATATGAGCCTCATAGCGGCATAATATATAGTCTACAAAGGAAAAGGCAAGAGGGAACATGTGGAACTGTAAACAGGTGAAACGGAGGAGAAAAAGTATGAAGAGGTTATTGGCGTTCTTGCTGGCGTCGATGCTGGTGCTGAGTTGTTGCCTGACGGCTTATGCCACAGGGATCGGAGACACTGTCTCGGGAGGGGATAATCTGGGGTCCGTGTCAGGAGACAATGCTTTTTATGACATGGACATTGAACTGAGTCCGAGGATTCAGGCGGGGCAGATAGGCCAGGTGGACGTATGTATTGGTGCGGCGCTCATCCTGGAGAGTCCGGTGACTTTCGCAGTGGAGCTGACGGACCCCTGGGGGCAGCCTATGAGAGGGGAGATTGTCTTGGGCGCAGATGATGCCCAGGAGAGGGCCGGACAGAGGAACCGGGTGAGCTTTGGTCAGCTTGCGGAGGGCGAGTATACCCTGCGTGTGACGGCCAAGGGCTTCGCTACATACACACAGACAATATCCGTAAAAGACAAGGCATACGCCGTCAATCTTATGACGGGTTTTCTGGGAGGGGTGAATTATGCCCAGGGGGCAATGCACCCCGGTGTGCTGTTGCTTGGCGATGTCAACGGGGACGGCAGGATGGATGGATCTGACAGGGATGCTCTGGTGGATGCCATTGACAGAGGTGACTTTGACACATCGGGGCTTGTCGCGGATTTAAACGGCGACGGCGTGGTGGATCTGGTAGATTTGGAATATTTTGCAAAGGGTTACGATGATTCCCGGGACACCCAGGCGGGAGTGGAGCGGTTCGTTCCCGTGGCAGTCATACGGCCTGTGCAGGGGACTGGCACCAAAGTGGAAGGCGATCTGCAGGGGCTTTTGGAGAATAGGGAGAGCGTTACCCTGACGGCTCTTGGGCCGGATGGGAGCACAGCCGCCATTTCCAGGGATACCCCGGTTTCACTGGAGTTTTACTTTGCGGAGGCGGGGGAGACGAACCTGGCCGACGGAATCATAATCGAGACAGGCGGGGACAATCCCATCAGCAATAGCGTGATCACAATCGCTTATACGGACGAATCCGGAGCGGAACAGATAAAGGAGATCCCGGTGGACGACGGGGTGCATTACCTTCTGACGGATTCCGCCATAAGGGCCGAGCGGGACGGACAGGGCAACATCCGTCTGCATCTGGGATCCCAGGTAGCCATAAAAAAAGTGACATTGACCATCACAGGGATGCGGAATAACAATAATCTTGCGGAGATCTCCAGAGTGGAGTTTGTCAACGGCATGGAGGAGAGGATTCCGGACCCTGAGATGGATATACCCCAGAACCTGCAGGCGGAGGCGGGAAACAAGATCATCCATCTGGCTTGGGACTCCTGCGTCAATATCACAGGCTATGAGGTGCTGGTAAAGCAGGGGGACAGCCAGGAGACCGTGATGGTCACGGGAAATGCTCTGGACATCACCTCCTTTGGCGGCAGAGAACTGACCAATTATCTGGAGTATCGGATTCGGGTGCAGTCCGTCAACGGCACCTGGCGCAGCGGGTACGGTGACGAGGTGACGGCGGTGCCCCTGCCAAGCGGCAAGCCGGATAAGCCGGACAATGTGTCGGCAAAGGGACAGTACCAGAGTGTGGTGGTGTCCTGGAAGAATATGAAGGACACTGTGACCTACAATCTGTATTATAAGGAGAGTTCTGCGGCTGAGTACCAGAAGATAGAGGGTATCAAGGAGAACAGTTACACCATCGGGAACCTTAAGGACCTGACGGAGTACACGGTATATGTGACGGGGGTCAACGAGTTCGGTGAGAGCGGTCCCTCTCTGTCCGCGGCGGCGACCACCACGGACAACAACCCTGCGGTCATGCCGAAATATAATCTGATCAACGTGGGCAATCCGGGAGAAAAGGGAGCGCATATCATCAGCGCGGCCATGAGCGCCACGATGCAGAACAGTCCTCTGGACACCCAGTCCGGCACGGCATGGGGCACGGTGGACCATGATCCTGCGTCCTACTATTTTGCCAATACCTGGGATGTGGGAGGCTTTAACCCCATGGGCGCAAAACATGGGCTTATATATGAGTTTGATCAGGCATATAAGCTGGATACTTTCGCTTTTTATGATATGACTTCCCAGGATACGGGGTATTTCTATGCCAAAGTGCGGTACTGGGACGAGAACGGCGCCCAGACCGACGTGGCCGGCGTTTCCCTGCAGAGAAAGACCGATGCGGACGGCAGGACTTACTATGTGATAAAGCTGCCCCAGGCCGTAAACGCCAAGAAGCTGCAGTTCGGCCTTGCTCGTTACTCGGCTTCGGGAACCATCTCCGTTGCGGAGGTATATTTCTACTATTATGACACATTGATGGATGATATCATGTCTCTGTACCAGGACGACCTGCACACGGTGCTCAGACCGGAAGTGACCCAGGCGGATATAGATGGCCTGCGGACCCGGATCAACACGGTGGATCCGGTCAGCGGCGAGTACCATCCTGACCGGGAACTGCTGGAGCGGGAATTGCAGACGGCGGAGGCCATCCTGCGGGACGGCAGGCTGAATGCTTCAGTGAGGATTCACAGCGGGATCACTACCAAGGACGTGGGCAGAGGATTTAGCGGACTTAACGCATGGCAGCCCCTGGGTGTGGTGGCGGCGGCCCAGGAAGAGATCATGGTTTATGTGGGCCACAGCAGTAAGAAAACCGGGGATGCCGCCAACCTTCAGCTTGTGTGCACACAGTACCATTCTGAGGCGGCGGGCGTGAGCACTGTGGTGGCTACGCTGAAAGTGGGCGCAAACAAGATAACCGTTCCCAAGATCGGAAGCACCACGGGCATAGAGTCCGGCGGCGCGCTGTATGTGCAGTACACAGGCGACGGCAGCGATGGCCAGTATGCGGTACGGGTCAGCGGCGGCACACAGGTTCCGCACCTGGATCTGTATCAGGTGACGGAAGAGAGCGAACGGCTGGCGAGAGCCAAGACATACGTGGAGGAATTGGAAGCCTTTGTGGCACAGATGGAGACCGTTCACGGGGAGGTTCACGAAAATTCACAGAACAGCCAGGTGAAGTACGCTTACAGCGAGACCGACTGCATCCTGGGGGCATCTGACATTCTGCTGGATACCATGATGCTCTCGCTCCCCGCAAAGCAGATCTTGGGCGGCGCAGGCAGCGGCACTGCCGAGCAGAGGGCACAGAAAATCTTAAATTCCATGCAGGCCATGGAGGATATGATGTATCTGTTCTACCAGCACAAGGGATTAAACGCTGCCGCGCCGGAGGTGCTGGACCAGATTCCCAAGGGCCACCTGAACATCCGTTACCAGAGGATGTTCTCCGGGGCGTTCATGTACGCGTCCGGCAACCACATCGGTATTGAGTGGGGGTCTGCGCCAGGTATGGTGAGCGCCACACCTGTGACGGCTGACAGTGAGGGAAGATATGAGAGCGGGGCTTACTTTGGCTGGGGCATTGCCCATGAGATCGGCCATTGTATCAACCAGGGCGCATATGCCATAGCCGAGATCACCAACAACTATTATGCGGTGTTGGCCCAGGCCAGGGATAACAACGGAAGCGTCAGGTTCCAATACGATAACATATACAAAAAAGTGACATCAGGGTCGAAGGGTATGGCGTCCAACGTGTTTACCCAGCTTGGCATGTATTGGCAGCTTCACCTGGCGTACGACAGAGGCTATAATTATAAAACATACGCGGATTACACCCAGCAGCTTGACAATCTGTTCTTTGCCAGAGTAGACACCTACGCCAGAAATGCGGCAAAGGCGCCTGCGCCGGGCAACATAGCGCTGACTCTGACGGGGGACCGGGATCAGATTCTGATGCGTCTGTCCTGTGCCGCGGCTAAGAAAAATATTCTGCAGTTCTTTGAGCGGTGGGGCATGACCCCAGATGAGGAGACCCGCAGGTACGCAGGCCAGTTCCCTGAGGAAACCAGGGCCATCTACTACGCCAACGACGATGCACGGGTATACAGCCTGCAGGGAGGCGTAAGCTCTTTAAACAGCACAGTGGAAGCTGTGGGCGATAATGTCACGGCCTCCGTACATGCGGGAAGGCCCAACCAAGTGGACATTGCGCTGGGATCCAAGAACATTCCGCAGGCGGATGTGCTGGGGTATGAGATCGTGAGATGTATGATTAGCGGCGGGGAGACCGTGAAGGAGGCGGTGGGATTCACCACGGGCACTTCCTTCAGCGACACGGTTCCTGTCAACAACAGGGTGGTCTGGTACGAGGTGAGAGTCGTTGACAAATACTTAAACTACTCTGCGGCCAAGACCCTGGAATATATCAAGATCGGGGATGACGGAAGTCTGGATAAAGCATTCTGGACTGTCAGCACACAGAATCTGACGGCCACGGGACAGACCCAGGGCGAGGGAACGGACGGTTCTCCCTGCGAGCCGGAGGCGGAGAACCCGGCGGACAAAATGATTGACAATGACACGGGGACCGTATATACGGCCACGGCGGACGGCCAGGCGGAGATTGTCATGGAGTTTAACAGGACTTCCACGGTCACGGGGCTGAAATATACCGCTGTGAGCGGGATCGCCGGCGCAGGTTACGAGGTGCAGGCATGCTGCGATGGCAGCTGGACCAAGGTGGCAGAGGGAAGCCTGGACGCATCCGGCACGGGCAGTATCTATTTCTCCAACGGCGCCCAGGAATATGTGAGTACCTATGCGGCCACTGCCGTAAAACTGATCTTGAAAACCGCTGGCGGCAGCCAGGTGTCCATAGCGGAACTGGATGTGCTGGGAGCCACAGGGGACAACGTGGACTTCAGGCAGACTGACAGCGGCGAGGTGGTGATTGGCCGTCTGGCTTCGGCTTATAAGTACGGAGATAAGGATACAGATGTGATTCCGGAAGGCTCCATCGTCTTTGGAGGCTCCTATAAGGGGAACCCTGCCTATAACGTGCTGATCCTTTATGACCAGGACGGCAATATCGTGGGCGGAATCAACGATGCGGGAGAGCTGCAGGCGCAGCAGGTGCTGCTGGCGGAGGTGCCGTCGGAAGGCGATATCAAGAATGTGTGGGACGGCACATGGATTTACTGGATAGAACCCGGGCAGCAGACAGATCTCACCGGATTGACCAGAGTGCGTGCGGAGCTGTACCGTGTCAATGATGCCATGACAAACGAGGGACAGAGGCTTGTCAGCGACTCCCTGTTTGAGAACATGCCGGCCACGCTGCCCAATATCGAGCTTGGCAAGTGATTAAAAGCAATGTCAGGTAAAAGAGCAATTTTTGTTGCCTGCGAGTATAAATTGTATGTGCGGTGATAGCGCACAGATAGGAACTGTCATGAGAAAATATATTTGTAGCATAATGATTGCCCTCCTGCTGCTGTCCCTCGCGCAGCCCCTGCGGGCCCTGGCGGCCAGCGGGGACGGGCTGCGTCTGGACCAGGGCGGGACGGTTACGGTGGTCTCCCAGCATGCGGCTAAAGAAGAGATTTCTTCCCTGTGTTTCAGTCTTTCGGTGGAGTCGGCAAACGCCGCCAGGGTGGAATTTCAGTTTGAGGACAGCAGGGCAAAAATAAAAGACTTCCGCTATGACGAAGCCACCGGGAACCTGAAAATCTATCTGGCAGGAACAGAAGCGCTGTTTACGGAGGGCACGGATTCCTTGACTGTGGGATAGATCAAAGTGTTGGATGAAAGCGGCAATGAAGTGACTGCCACGGTCAGCGCCG
>CAMWTF010000010.1 GCA_947177105.1 uncultured Lachnospiraceae bacterium
ACCGGGAATTTCCCGATCCGGAGTTAAAGGAGATGATGCTCCGGGCGGTGGACGACCTGATAGAGAACTGCTACATAGAGAGATGGGGCGTTTTCTATTACAAAGAGCTTCCCAGCCTGAATAGACTCGGCACCAATACGCTGCTTTTGGAGGCTCTGGCCATCGCCTATGAGTTGTCTGGGGACGCGGAATATCTGAAACCCGGGATCGTCACCTTTCAAAAGGCTATAGCGGAACCGGCGCCGGGAACCGGGGGCGGCAAAAAGAATGTGGAGGACGCGGTGATCGTCGGAAACGGCAGCAGCAAGAATTTTGCCCAGAGCATGATTCCGCTGGCAACCTATTACCGCGCCGCGTCGGAGTGCGGGATTTTGTACCCGAAAATATAGGTTATAATAACGTGAACAAACCAAAATTTGTTGAAGAAAGGAACTATGCGCAATGTTAAAAATAGGAGAATCCTTCGTATTTGAAGATGACTGGAGCGGAAGAAAGAGCAGCCTAATGTATTTTGAAGGCGATGAGGATAAAGCAGCATCGTGGTCTGTAGACATTGGATTTGCCAGGGGAAATTTTGATGGTGAAGAAATATCGCCATCCCTTTGTATAAACCATATATATACAGATAAGAAATCAGTAGCAGAATTAGTAGGTGAATCTTTTTCAGTAATGACAGTGGAAGAGAGTTTTGCCAGGGAAGATTCATTGTACATTTATGAACATGAACCATTAGTTAGCTATGAAGTGAAAATTCTTGAAATAGAAACTAATAAAGCTCATATCCAATGCAGTGGAACTCTTATAGTTGATGGTTATGCAAAACCGTATACAAAAGAAAAATTTGAAATTGATAGTTGGATACCAATTATTGAGTCAGTCAAAGATTGGGAGAAATTTGGACTATAATTCTAAATTCAAAAATCTGGTTTTTGGCGTTTGAAGGTCATAAACAATGTACTTCTAAGCATGAATGAGAGCAGTGCGGAAAAGAAGTAAGTTTGGAAGTGAAACTTCCAAATACGCATTAACGCAGTATCGCAGGCTCGGCCTGCGATATGCAGGAAAGAGGTAAGTTTGCAATATCGCAGGCAGAGCCGGAGTTTAGCTTAGCCAAACTCCAGATATGCAGGGAAGAGGAAAGTATGACAAAAGTGTAATCTATAATGTCAGCCCTTGCAGTAGTGAGGGCTGACATTTGCCCAGAGCAAGATTCCTCTGGCAACCTATTACCGTGCCGGAGTGCGGGATTTTGTATGATTACAAAAGACTAAACGCTAAAAGGTAATGAGAGAGAAATAAGTTTGCTTGCAACTATGACTGACACGATATATAAAGATGCCAATAACTAATTGACAAAAAATAAAACATTATTATATAATGTCTATACATACAGTTAGCATGTATAAGAAAGTGAGGGATTAGCGATGAAGAAAAAGGTTTTGACTTCGTTGTTGGCGATGGGAGTGCTGTTTTGCTGCTTTATGGTACAGGCGGAGGCGCGGGAGGCATGTAGTCACTCGTATGATAAAATAGAAGTTGACAGAACTTCGACGGGTGGGTACAATCATACGTATACTAATTCTAAAGGAACACAGGTTTGCGCCGTGACAGTAGGAACATATACTTATGAAGTAAGATGTAGTAAATGTGGGCATGTATCTGAAACAGGAAGCGGCACTTTTGAGAGTCATAGCACGGATCATACCTGAAATGTAAATTCAATACATATATTAGGTATACCTATATGCCTTGTGTTGGATATTATTCCCGCAAGCAATGAGACAAGTGCCGCGCTTACGCAGGCATTTGGCGAATGCCGCGAGGATCAAATACCCCGCTGCTTGCCGCGGGGTATTTGATTTGTGACAATAGAATCCCTGCGCAGCATGGATTCTATTGTTTTTCATGGGAGATGGGAAAATGAGATTAAGCAGGATATGTTTACCGGTCTTGAGCGTCATGCTTCTGTCGGCGCTGGCAGCCTGCGGGCCGCAGGCCCAACCAAATGAAGAGGATATCATCCAGGCCGTGAACGAGGATACATATTGGACGGAGGAACAGTGGATTCACAACGCGGGGCCGGGGGCTGTGTCCATGTATCCCCTGTATCTGGCCAAAGAGATCAGGGGGCTGGACGCGGAGCATGAGGAAACATATGACGGGCATTTTGTGAGTTATTGTGCCCTTGGAAACGCCATCTATGGTCTGGAAGATTTCTATCGGCAGACAGAGGACGGGTGGGAGCACCTCTATTATACCAGCCGTTATGATGGGACAGACGATAATGTGGCGCACTGGCCCATAGAACTGCCTTCGCCGGAGGAATATGGGGTAAAGGGATTTAGTGTGGCAGCCTTTGATGTAAAAAAGGAAGGGGAACTGGTATTGTTCCTTCAGGGGCAGCCGGACGGATCCGCCAAAACGGCAGCCTATCTGGCCGTGCATATTACGCCGGAAGGGGAGATCGTTTCCGTGACGGATCTGTATCCTGCTATGCGGGAGTTGGGCGTGGCTCTGAATACAATCTATCAAAAAGCCTATGTGGATGGAGCGGGATATTATTATCTGATTTCCGGACAGGCAGATTTCGGAGAGGGGACAAGAGTCAGTGTGCTTGATTCTGATGGAAAAGTCGTGAAGACCATGACTGCTGGAGACGGCTATACCGGGGTCAGGTGGGCCATGAAGCTGCCGGATGGCAGCGCTGTGTTTTCTTGGACAAGTTATGAACGAGGTTATATTCAGATGCAGGCATATGACAGGGAAAGGAACACAGCATATACGTTGCTGGAGGGGAGGCTGATAGATGCCTGGCTGTGGACATCCGGAACAGACGGTCGTCTGTACTATGTGAACAGTTCGGGAAATCTGATGCGCTGTGATATTCGTACCGGTTCAGTGGAGGAATGTATCTATTACCCGCAGCTGGGTCTGGATGGGGAGAATAGATTTCCCTATTTGACGCGGATGCTTATAGGAGCGGATGGACAGCCTGAGCTTCTGGGCAGCAGAAATGGAGAAACCGTGCTCTGCAGGCTGAGTACTGAGAAACCGGAGCGGGAGGCGATCCGGCTTCTCAGCGCTGGGGCGTTTTCAGGCTATATAAAAGAGGGCGCCGCTTCGTTTTCCCAAAAATATCCGGACTGTCCCGTGGTGCTGGAGTATCCCGAGGAGAATGGAGAGTCTTATTGGGACCGCGCAATGGCGGAGTTGGTGGCCGGCCGGGGGGCGGACATGTACTATGTCTCCGTTTCAGAAATGCGGATGCTTCAGGAAAAGGGTGTGCTGGCGGATCTGGGAGAGTTGATTTCGGAAGAGACCCTGGAGGCGCTGTGGCCCGCGGCTTTGGAGAGAGGGAACGTGAACGGACAGCTGGCAGGGATTCCGCTGGAGGCAGTGGTGGAATCCCTGCTCGTATCGGATGAGATATGGGAAGGGGATCACTGGACGCTTGAGGAGGCTCTGGAGGTACTGGAAACGCATACGGAAAACCAATACCCGATCGTATCCAATATAGCGTTTGACAACTATGATGTGTTTTCGTGGCTTGTGTTGAAAAGTCTGGCGGATTCGCCTTTTCTGGATATGGAAAAGGGAACCTGTAATTTTGACAATCCGCTGTTTATCCGTGCCCTTGAGCTTGCGGGAACCTATGGACGATCCTTTGATTTTATCGAGGCCCAGGCGTTGTACCCGGAAAAGAACTGGACTGCCATGAGAGTATCGGTGAATATCGGAAATTTTGAAGATTATAAGTCTATTTTGGGAGAACAGTACCATATAGTTGGATTCCCCACAACGGGGGAGAGCGGTACATACTGGAACAGTGGAATGCTTTTAGTGGTAAACGGGGAGACGGAGCATCTCAGGGAGGCCGGGCTGCTGCTGGAGGAACTCCTTAGTTATGACAGACAGTATACGCTCAGCTACAGTGCGCCAGTAAGGCGGGACATGCTGGATAATCGCCTCAGGGCACATTCCTATAATGGAAAAGACGGAATGTACATTGAGTTTGGAAATGGTATGATGAAGGAGCTTACGCCTGGTCCGGCGGGGGACTACAGGATCGGAGAGTTTAACGGAGTGATGGAAAAGAGCGTAGGCAGAGCCGTGGACACCAGCGAAATAGAGAATATCCTCCTGGAGGAGGTGGGCAGTTACTTCTCCGGAGACAAGGACGCGGAGGCGGTGGCCCAATTGATTCAGAACCGGGTGCAGCTGTATCTGAAGGAACGACAGTAGAAATATATGCGGAAGTATGACAAAAGTGTAATCTATAATCTATAATGTCAGCCCTTGCAGTAGTGAGGGCTGACATTCATATTTTATTTCATGCCTTGAAATAGACAATAAAATATTGTACGATGAAACAGAACTACAACTTCTTGCGGAACACCAGAACTTATTTTACGTCTAATATATTTTGAAACATCATATAGGAGGCGGAACTCATATGAAAAAATGGATAGTACTGCTGGTCGCCTTAATCTCTGCATTTAATTTGACTGGCTGTAATCAAAAGTCGGGCCCAGACAGGCCAATCACTGCATATATTGGTGATTCTGTAACCACAGTGGATATTATACACCACATTGGAGGCAAAACGGTTCAATGGGCAGCGGAGGGAGAAGATGTTGATAGCCTAAGAGACTGGGTCTCTAAACTTGAATATGAACTTCTTGAGTATGAAGAGGGGCAATCTCCAGGTGATAGCAATGGCGGGGAAGTCTACGAGTTTGTTTTGCATGAGGGAGGTTATCCGGGTTTTTCCTATGTTATCAGTGGACCGCGGGACTGTTATCTGTTAATCGAGGAATATTGGTTTTCTGTCTCAAATCCATCCAATCCTCCCGTAACGGAGCCTGAAGGTGAGAAACTAACGCTTGAGAAAGTTAAGGAACTTGCCCAGAGAGGAGAGGAAACGATTCCATTTTATACTGCTTAACAGTTAAAACTGCCGAGTAACCTGACTACATAACGCCAGCCATATACGTTTAACCAATGCAATACGGTAAATTCTGGCGTTATGTAGTATAACTTCATAGTTTAGATAGATACAGGGTGATTGTTCTGATTCAGTCACCCTGTATTTTATACCCTTAAGGCTGAAACAGTATGAATATACATAGTATGATTGCTGAAGCACATTTAAATGGGGGAGGCGGATCCCGTTTGGCGGGGCCGGGCATGAAAGCCGCAGATTAGCAATAATTGACGAATATATGACAAGGTTTAAAGAGAAAAGAGCCGCCGGGTATTGTATAATCCATATAAGACAGCTTATATATGGAGGGTGTAACAATGGCGGATTTTTCAGGCAAAGTCTATCGCAATATGTTTGCGGAGATTGGCATCTCCCAGGAGGAGATTGACGGAAAGCTCAAGGAGATTATACAGACTTTCTTTTACGGCAGCGAGGAGGAGAGAATCTATCATCCCGTGGGGGAGGATATGGGGTATCTGATGGACACCGGGAACTACGATGCCCGCACGGAGGGCATGTCCTACGGTATGATGATGTGTGTGCAGCTGGACATGAAGGAGGAGTTTGACCGAATCTGGAAGTGGTCCAAGACCTATATGTTTATGACGGAGGGCTGGAGCGAGGGGTATTTTGCCTGGTCCTGCAAAACGGACGGCACTAAAAATGCGGACGGCGCCGCGCCGGACGGGGAGGAGTTCTATGCCATGGCCCTGTTTTTTGCTTCTCACAGATGGGGAGACGGGGAGGGTATTTTCAACTATTCCGGCCAGGCCAGGGAGATTCTGCGGGCCTGTCTGCACAAGGGGGAGAACGGCCGTCAGGGTCACCCCATGTGGAACAAGGAAAATCACCAGATTCTTTTTGTGCCGGGCTGCGATTACACGGATCCCTCCTATCATCTGCCCCATTTTTATGAACTTTTTGCCCTGTGGGCGGACGAGGAGGACCGGGCCTTCTGGAAAGAAGCCGCCAGAGCCAGCAGGAAATATCTGGCAAAAGCCTGTCATCCCGTGACGGGGCTGAACGCGGAGTACGCGGAGTTTGACGGCAGTCCCATGAGCCGCCCCATCCCCTGGACCAAGGACCGGCATGACTGGTTTTACAGTGACGCCTATCGGACGGTGGCTAACATCGGTCTGGATTATGAATGGTTTGGCATAGATGTGGGACAGAGAGAGGCGGCGGACCGCATCCAGAAGTTTTTGATTGAGGACTGCAGAAAGGGGAGTTACCACATCTATGAGGTGGACGGCAGACTTGCCGGAGATACCGCGCTGCATCCCGTCGGTATCACGGCCACCACGGCCCAGGGTTCCCTGGCGGCCCAGGGCGAGTTGGTCCGGGAGTGGGTGGAATGTTTCTGGAACATGCCTCTGCGCACCGGCGAGAGAAGATATTATGACAACTGCCTGTACATATTCGCGTTCCTGGCGCTCAGCGGCAAATATCGGATATGGTAAAGGTTGTGTGCTGGCAGGGAATATGCGGAACGAAGGAGCTTCAATCAGCATATTCCCGGACAGTACACTGATCGACATAGGGACGCCTAAGCGGCCATATGTCGATCACCCGGCTGGTGTGCTGGCAGGGAATATGCGGAACTTATATTAGGAGGACAGGAGTATGGAAGGACCTAAAGCGCCAAAGGATCCAACGAAAAAGAGAAAGAGTTTTTACATTATGCGGGGCAAGAGCGTGGCAGGATCACCCCAGGCGGACGGCAGGGGAGTGCAGTTTCTCTATATGAATGACGGCAGGATGATAAGCAGCGCCAGACTGGTGGGCGGCATCACGGACGAGGAGATGCTGAAACTCCTGGGAACCGCGGCGGGCTTTCGGCAGCTGGTACACAGCGTCGGCGTCACGGTGGAGGCCCAGGACCGGGAACTGGTGACGGATTTTTGCCTCCAGATGTACGGACACCGGGACGTGTACGGCTCGGGAACCACGCTGCGGATGCCTGTGCAGGCCAACGGCATGGAGCACATTTTGGAGTTGGAGAACTGTGACTGGTCGGAGGATGACAATGTTCCGGGCCAGATTCGGTTTGAATTTCCCCAGGCGGAGACCCTGGCTACGGTGGCGGTGCGCTTTTACCTCCAGGACGGTTTTGACGCGCCGGAGGTGGAGGAGGAGGAGCCGGTGGATTTTGCTTCTCCCTATTATCGGCAGATGCTGGAGAAATCCCTGGTGCAGACCGGCAACAATGCCCGGCTGAAGAGAGCCATTGACAAGGCCCGCGGGGGAGAGGATGTGACCATTGCCTTTATCGGCGGCTCTATCACCCAGGGAGCCGGGGCCATTCCCATCAACACTGAGTGCTATGCCTACAAGACCTTCAAGGGCTTCTGTGAGCTGGCGGGCAGGGGGACGGAGGAAAATGTACATTATGTGAAAGCCGGAGTGGGGGGGACGCCCTCGGAACTGGGCATGATCCGCTATGAGAGGGATGTGCTGCGGGAAGGCAGCGTGGCCCCAGATGTGGTGGTGGTGGAGTTTGCTGTAAACGATGAAGGGGACGAGACCAAGGGAGAGTGCTATGATTCCCTGGTGCGGAAGATCTTAAGTGCGGAGAACCATCCGGCGGTGATCCTTCTGTTCGCCGTCTTTGCCAATGATTTTAACCTGCAGGAGCGCCTGTCCCCCGTGGGCAGGGCTTATAATCTGCCCATGGTCAGCGCCCGTGACGCCGTGCTGGAACAGTTCTATCAAAAGCCTGGCAGCGGCAGAGTGGTCAGCAAGAACCAGTTTTTCTATGATTCCTATCACCCCACCAATGTGGGGCACACCGTCATGGCGGATGGCATCCTTCATCTGCTGCGGGTGGTGGACGGCCAGGAGGCGGATGTGGACACGCTGAAGCTGGAGGAAATCGCCCCTCCCATCGGCGGCGCTTTTGAGAAAGTACAGCTGCTGGACCGCAGGCACTTTGCGGGGCGGGTGGCGCTCGATGGAGATGGCGCTGCCCTGCAGGGCGGATTGACGGCGGAGAGCGGCAGCGGTTCCGGGCAGGAGACAGAGCCGCCGGTGATGATTGACTGCGGAAGCTTTGCGCATGTGGACATGGAACTGCAGGCCGTGGAGATGGATCTGAACCTGACGGGAACCCCGGAGTTTGCGGACAACTGGATGTACCGTGGGACGGAGAAAACAGAGGAATCCAGACCCTTTGTTATGGATATCACCTGTACAAGTCTGCTGCTGGTATACAAGGACAGCGCCTCCAACCAGACAGGATGTGCCGAGGTCTGGGTGGACGGGGAAAAAGTGCTGTACGCGGACCCTCACGTAAACGGCTGGACCCACTGCAATGCCCAGATCTGCTTCAGAGACAGAGAGAGAAAGAGTTATCATGTGGAAGTGAAGATGGCGCCGGGCATGGAGGACAAGGACTTCACGATACTGGGCTTTGGGGTTGTATAAATAAGGGATATACTTAAAACAGCATATCCCTGGACAGTGTACTGCTCCATGTTCGGACGCCTAAAGCGTCCGAATATGGAGCACCGGGCGGTATACTGGGAGGGGATATGCGGAACTTAATATGGAGGACATAGAAAATGAGATTGGCGTATGACGGACAGGCGATTCCGATATTGGTGGAAAGCGGCGCTTTTGAGGGGGTAAAAAGAATTGCGGGCAAGGTGGCGGAGGACATCCGCAAGGTCACGGGCTGTAAGCCCCAGGTACTGCCCAAAGGGCAGCTTTCAGCGGAGCAGGCCAGGGCGGTTCTGTGTGCCACGGTGGGAAAAAGTCCTTTTCTGGAGGAGCTGGAGCAGGCAGGGCTGCTGGATTTATCCCGGGTGAGGGGTAAGCGGGAGGTCTACCTGATTCAGAAGCTGGCTGCCCCGCAATTGCGTCGGCTGGAAACGCTGTCCTCCCTGTCCGGCATAAAGGAACTGCCGCAGCAGGAACTGCTGCTGATTTGCGGCAGCGACAAGAGGGGCACTATCTACGGCATGTTCGCCCTGTCGGAATACATAGGCGTATCCCCCCTGTGCTTCTGGGGAGACGCGGAGCCTGCCGCCAACCCGGAACAGGAGATCGGCGACGATATCCAGATTCTGTCCAAGGAGCCCAGCGTCCGCTACAGGGGTTTCTTTATCAATGACGAGTGGCCCTGCTTCGGCAATTGGACCAATGACCACTTCGGCGGCTTTAATGCGGATGCTTATGAGCATGTGTTTGAGCTTTTGCTGCGGCTTAAGGGCAATTATCTGTGGCCTGCCATGTGGAGCGCTTCTTTTCCCATAGAAGGCCCCGGCAGCGCCAACGAGGAACTGGCGGACATCTACGGCGTGGTCATGGGTTACTCCCACCACGAGCCCTGCCTGCGCGCCAGCGAGGAGTGGGACAAAGTCAGAGGGCCGGAGACGCCCTACGGCAACGAGTGGAATTTCTACACCAATGAACAGGGACTTCTGCGCTACTGGGAGGAGGCCCTGCAGCGCAGCGGCAAATACGAGAACCTGATCACCATCGGTATGCGGGGGGAGCGGGATACTTCCATGCTGGGAGAGCAGTCCACCGTGGAGGAGAACGTGAATCTGCTCAAAGACATCATCCGCAAGCAGAGGGCGCTCATCGCGGAGCATGTGAAGCGGGAGGAAGTGCCCCAGCTGCTGGCGCTGTACAAAGAGGTGGAGGCATATTTTTATGGGGACGAGCATGTGCAGGGGCTGAAGGACTGGGAGGAGCTGGACGGCGTGATCTGTATGCTCTGTGAGGACAATTTCGGACAGATGCGCACTTTGCCAACTCCGGAGGTCCGCCATCGCAAGGGCGGCTGGGGCATGTATTACCACTTTGATTACCACGGAGGCCCCATCTCCTACGAGTGGGTGGACTCCACGCCCATGGCCAAGACCTGGGAGCAGATGTGCATGGCCTACGAGTACGGCATCCGGGATGCCTGGATCGTCAATGTGGGAGATTTGAAATTCCACGAGGTGCCCCTGAGTTACTTCCTGGCTCTGGCCTATGATTACGACAAATGGGGTTATAGCAACAAGGACAGTTACCGGGAGTACACCCGGCAGTGGACGGAGAAAAACTTTCCCCAGGCTTCGGCCCGGCTGCGAGAGCAGATTGGCCGGGTGCTGACGGAATATATTGACATCAATGCCCTGCGAAGGCCCGAGGCGCTGAATGAGTCCATCTATCATCCCTGCCATTACGGGGAGGCGGACAAGATGTTAAAACGGGCGGAGGCATTGGAAGAGTTGTCCAGCCAGATCATGGAGCAGCTCTGTGACCGGGAGAAGGACGCCTATTACAGCATGATCCATTTCTCAGCCATGGCCAGTATGAACCTGCTTAAAATGCATCTCTACGCAGGCAAAAACAATCATTATGCCCGTCAGGGAAGAACTGTGGCCAACAGATACGGTGAGTGGTCCCGGGTCTGCGCCCAGGAGGATATCCGGCTGGCCCGGGAGATGGCGGCCTTCAAAGGCGGCAAGTGGAAAGGCATGGAGATGGCCCAGCATGTGGGCTTTACCAAGTGGAACGAGGACGGTTACCGCTATCCTCTGATCAGCCAGGTGCATCCGGTACACAAGCCCCGGATGAGCGTTTCCAGGGCGGATCAGGAGCAGATCGGCGTAAAAAATTATGGTGCGCCCCAGGTGATCCGGGTGCCTGATTTCTGCTATGCGGGGGCGGAACCGGTGCAGATCGAGATAGCCAATGACGGCGTGGGCAGTTTTGACTATCGGATCAGGGTGGAACAGCCGGAGACCGGATTGCCCAGGTGGCTGAAAATTTCCTTCCCGGAGGGAGACGGGAGAGACATGGGGGGAAACTGCCGGGAGTTGTCCGTGGTGACGCTGTGTTGTGACGAGTCCTGTCTTCCCGGGGAGGCGGAGACCGTGCGGCTGCTGGTACAAGGGGACGATACCACGGTGGCGGTGGAGGTGACAGGGCGGCGTCAAAGCGTAGACGGTATTCCCCAGGGTACTTATCTGGAGCGCCAGGGCATGATCGTCATGGATGCCGCGGGTTATAGTCACAAACATGACACGGAGAAAGGCGCCTATCAGGTGATTGAGGGGTATGGCAAGTATGGCAGCGGCATGAAAGTATTCCCCAGCACGGCGGTATTTGCCCAGGAAGAGGAGAAGCCCTCCCTGACCTGGCAGTTCCGGATCCCGGAGACAGGAGAATACCAGGTGGATCTGCTGGTGGCTCCCACCAATTCCGTGGTGAGCAGGCAGGGCATGTATGTGTTGGTGAAAAGCAGCTGTATGGAGCAGTGCCGGGTGGAGGTCACGGCCCCGGATTTCCGGGCGGGGGAGAGCAGTGATGCCCGCTGGGCCCAGGGTGTGCTGGACCAGATTCGTGTATGCAGTGTAAAGCTGCCCTTTGAGGAGGGGCTGCAGCAGCTGACGGTGGAGGCGCTGGAAGCCGGGGTGGTGCTGGAACAGATTCGGATACATAAGCCCCAGGCGGCGTTTCGGCAGTCTTATCTGGGGCCCAGGGAATCCTACCGGGTGTAGCTTGTGTTTTTTCGGAAACGATTATCTGCCAGGAGCCGGATATCGCCAGAGGGTGATAAAGAGGACTGCAGAACCATATATGAAGGATGACCGCTATCATGGATACAGGAAAATGGTGCAGAAAAAACAGAATAGGGCGGCGGCTGGCGCTGGTATGGCTGTGGGGGATTGCCCTGGCTGTGACCGGCTGCGGACAGCCTCGGGACGATGACCAGGACATTATTGTGGTGGAGCAGGAGGCGGAGCCAGTGGTTTATGACATGGCGGCGGTCACGCTGGGAGATGTGCAGAAAACTCAGCGGATCAAATGCATCTATCAGCAATTGAACGATGAGAGTCTGAGCTTCGGGGTCAGCGGGATATCCGTGAAAAAGGTCTATGTGCAGGAGGGGGACGTGGTGGAGAAGGGCCAGGTGCTGGCCCAGCTCGCCAGTGCCAGCCGCCAGGAGGATATAGCCCGGCTGGAGTATCAGATTTCCAGAAACCAGCTGCAGATGGACTATAGCCAGATCAATGAAGATTATGAGATATCAGCCCTATGGCTGAATTATATGTACCAAAGCGGCCAGTCCCAGGCGGACAGGGAACGCCTGGAGGAGGCTGTGGCGCAGGTACAGCAGAATTATTCCTATGCCAGGGAGGATTATCAGGACGCCATGAATCTGGATCTGCTGCAGCTGGAACAGATCCTGCAGGAGGAGACGGCCAGCCGCCTGGTGGCGGGCATGGCCGGCACGGTGTCCCACATCAAGGAGAAGCTGGAGGGATCCACCTCCGTGCGGGGCGAGGGGGTCATAACCATCATCGACGGCTCGGAGTGCCTGTTTATGACCGAGGCGGCGGAGTACGCGTCCTGTTTTCGGGAGGGGGAGGAAGTCTATATGGAGATCACTTCCGGATCCGGCGCGGGAAAATATACCCTGCTCCCCCATGAGATGGAACAGTGGGGGGAGCAGCAGCTGTTCTCCCTGGCTGGCGGCGGGGAGAATGCCACCATTGAAGTGGGGACCGTGGGTTCCATTGTGGCGGTGGTGGACCGGCGAAGCCAGGTGCTGTGCGTACCCTCCGCGGCGGTACACACCGCGGAGGGCAGAGATTATGTCTATGTGCTGGGGGACGAACAGATGCGTGAGGTAAAATGGATCGAAACAGGTCTGTACGGGGACAGCATGGTGGAGGTGCTGTCTGGACTTTCAGAGGGAGAGAGGGTCATACTGCGATGAAGGGACGAAGGCTTTTGGGGCTGGCTATGACAGCCTTTCTGATGACAGCCATGACCGGATGCGGGGAAGCGCCTCAGCAGGCAGCCCTAACAGAGGAAGTAAAGCTGCTGGAACCCGTGGGACTTTCCAGCAGCGGCGAGGCGGCGGCATACCGTAACCTGTATGACGCGCAGGTGTATTCCGCCACTGTTGTGCCCTATGTGGAGGAGTATGGCTTTGAGGAGGACGTGGCGCTGGACAGGATCTGCGCGTTTCCCGGGGAGGCGGTGAGCCGGGGGGAGGCGCTGGCATATTCCAGCACGGAAAATCTGGACAAACAGATAGAGGAACTGCAGAAACAGATAGAGGATATGGAGACGGAATTTGCCGAGTATGAGCTGCAGATCCGAGAGGAACTGGCGGAGCCTCAGAATGAGGTGAAGAGGCTGGCGGAGATCGTGGAAAACCTGGAGAGGCGAAAGCCGGCGGAGTATCTGGCGGCGCCTGACAAACCGGGAGATGATCCGTCTCAGAGCGTCAGCGGATCGGACGCCGGGGGACAGACGCCAGGTGAATCCGAAGATACCGGGGAAGGGGCAAAACCAGGCGGATCCGACAATGCTTCGGCCGGGTTGGGAATTGGCGACAGAGATCCGGCGCCCAATCCGGCCTACCGGGAGTGGGAACAGGAATACAACTACTGGAACGGCAGATACAGGCTCACGGACCACAGCATCAACACAGCGCTGCTGCAGCTGGAGCAGAGAACGGCGCTGTATGACCTGGATCATGCCTACGCCCTACAGCAGCTGGCCTTTTTGCAGGAGAAAAAGAATGACGTGACCATCCGCGCCGACATAGCGGGGAATGTGGTAGCCATGCCGGAATACGGCTATGGGGACCGCATCCAGGGAGAAACGCCCATCGTGGCCGTGGGGGATCTGGGGCAAAAGATTCTAAAATGCGACTACATCAACAGGAAAACCGCTGCCGCCGCCGAGGATATCTACGCAGTTATCGACGGCCTGCGGTATGAGGTGGACTATGTGCCCATGGAGAGCGAGGAGTATACCCGGCTGACTACCCAGGGGGAGGAGGTGTACTCCACCCTGTATCTGGAGGGAGACGTGGATGCTGTAGGCATCGGCGATTATGTGGCGGTGGTGGTGGTGAACCGGCGGCGGGAGCATGCGCTTTCCGTCCCGGCGGATGCCGTCCACAAGGATGATGCGGGCAGCTATGTGTATGTGTCAGGCGGAGAGGAAAATGTGTACACCTCTGTCAGCACGGGCATGAGTGACGGGGTGTATACGGAAATCCTCTCCGGCATCAAGGAGGGCGATGTGGTGCGTCTGGATCAGGGACGTCAGTACAGCGATCAGCGCGTGACGGTGGAGATGGGGAGCTTTTACAGTGATTTCTCCGCAAGCGGCATTATGATCTATCCCTCCAGCGCAGTGGTGCAAAATACCATCTCCCACGGGACAGTGTACTTCCAGGAATTTCGGACGGCCATGTACCAACATGTGGAAAAGGGCGATGTGATTGCCACCGTGCGGGTGGCGGCGGATGAGATCGGTATGCAGCGTCTGACCCTGCAGTTACAGAGGCAGATAGAGAGGGTGCAGGATCTTACCGCCCAGGGGGAAGAGAAGAATAAAAAGGCCATCGAGAGCCGCATGAAGGCAATAGCTAAGCTCCAGGAGCAGATTGCGGAGCTGTCCCAGGATTACCAGACCACCGCCATCCGGGCCGGACAAAGCGGCATCGTCATATGGATGGGGGATCTGGAGAAGGAGGATATCCTGCAAAAGGACCAGTATCTGATAGAGATTGCGGATGAAAATACCTGCTATGTGGCCCTGGAAAATGAGGGAAATGTACTTTCCTACGGCAACCAGGTCACGGTGACCTACCGCAACCGTGAGGAGGAGGAGCGCACGGCCCAGGGCATAGTGGCCAATGTGAACCGACTGGCGGTCAGCAGGTCCTTGCAGTCGGAGTACGCTTATATCCTGCTGCCGCCGGAACTGATCGGCGATATGTCCGTGGGCACGGAGGGCTGGGGCGGCTGGTGGAACAGGGCCAGGTTCGGCGTTCAGGCCCGGCTGCGGGAGATGGATCATGTGCTGGTGGTGCCCAGGCGCGCCGTGCGGGAGATAAACGGACAGACTTATGTGAATGTGGTGGAGGCGGACGGCAGCATAGTGCGCCGCAGCTTTATTGCAGGCGGCTATGACAAGAGCAATTATTGGGTGGCTGAGGGGTTGATGGAAGGAATGGTGCTATGCTTGGAGTAATGTTACAAAAGCTATGGCATAAAAAATGGATGGTAATGTGTATGCTGCTGGGGTGCCTTCTGTTGATCGCCACCGTGGTCAGTTTTCCGCTGTACCGAACGGCGGCCTTTGACCGGATGCTTCAGGACGAGATGGAGACATGGCTGGCGGAGCATGGCAGCTGGCCAACCATGAACACCATAACTCTGATTTCCAAGAAGGATAACGGCGGAAAAACCATCAGCAGGGTAGAGAACCTGATGACAGAGATCTATGACGAGATGGGGGTGAGGGAGCGGGACACTATCTACTATTACAGCCTGGCCAAGGCGGAGGCAGTCTCCCTGATGAACCGCTCCGACAGTACGGCAGTCTCCCTGCGCCTTAGCTCTCTGTCGGGTCTGCCGCGGCATGCCACAATGCTGGCGGGGGAGATGTATTCGGAGGACGGGCTGGACGAAGAGGGCAATATTGAGGTGGTTGTCAGTCAGGCTTGTATGGTGGAAGCAGGACTCCTGGTGGGGGAGACCTTGGAGTATGACGGGCTGAAGGGCCCGGACGGCAAGAACCTGCGGTTGAAGATCACGGGCGTCTACAAGGAGTCGGCGGCGGGGGATTTCTACTGGCAGACCTCTCCGGAGGAAATGAATATAGTCTGTTTCATGGAGGAGCAGCTTTTTTATGACATGTTTACAGGGGAGAACGCGGGGAGGTACACGATTACCTGCACCTACTACAGCATGTTTGAGTATGCGGATCTGAAGGCGGCGGATGTGGAACACATCAGGGAGTACACCGACTACCTGACCCAGGAGAGCCCCTACCGCAGCACTTTGAAGGAGCCTGTCTACCGGGAGATTCTGGAGGGTTTTTACAAGAAGCAGAGCCGGATTGAGGCCACACTGTTTATCCTGCAGGTGCCGGTGCTTATCCTGCTGGGCGCTTTCCTGTTTATGATCTCTGGCCAGATGTATGAGCTGGAGAGAAGTGAGATATCCGTGATGAAAAGCCGGGGCGGCTCCAGCGGACAGATATTCCGGTTATACCTGTATCAGAGTCTGTTCTTGACCCTGCTGGGAGCTTTGGCAGGCGTTCCCCTGGGCACGGTGTTTTGCCGTTTCCTGGGATCGGCCCGGAATTTTCTGGAGTTTTCCGCAAGGGGTCAAATGGAACTTGTTTGGACCAGGGATGTGTTGTATTATGGAATAGCAGCCGCGGCGGCCTGTGTGCTGATTATGACGCTGCCCGCTTTGAGACACAGCCGCCTGACCATCGTGAAGCTGAAGCGGCAGAAGGCCATGAAAAAGCGTTCCTGGTGGGAGATCTGCTTTCTGGATCTCATCTGTCTGGCGGTGGCCATGTATGGTTATTACAGCTTCTCTCGCAACCAGGGCGCCCTGGTGGAGGATGTGCTGACAGGAAAGGCCCTGGACCCGCTGCTCTATATCAGCTCCTCCCTGTTTATCGTGGGGATGGGCCTGCTGTTTCTGCGTCTGCAGCCGTTATTGGTGAGGGGGATCTATGCGCTGGGGAGGCGCTTCTGGCGCCCGGCCGGCTACGCTTCTTTCCTGGAGATCCTCAAAAACGGCCGCAAGCAGCAGTTTATTATGCTGTTCATGATCCTGACTGTCTCTCTGGGCATGTTTCATGCCACAGTAGCCCGGACCATCCTGCAGAATGCCCAGGCCAATGTGGAGTATCTGGACGGGGCGGATCTGGTGATCCGGGAGGTGTGGAACTCCAATGCGTCCGTGAGCGGGGAGGCCCTGGGAGAGCTGCGGTATTATGAGCCGGATTACAGCAAGTATGCGGCTCTGACGGGGGCCGCCAGCTATACCCGGGTGATCCGGGACGGGCAGGCGTATGTGCCCATCCAGGGGTCCGAGCGGCTGCAGGTCACGCTGCTGGGCATCCATACCCGGGAGTTTGGGGAAAACACCTGGCTGGATGGGGAATTGCTGGGCAGGCATTACTATGAGGTGCTGAACGAATTGGCGGCGGAGCCCACCGGTGTGCTGGCGTCCCGGAATTTCCAGACCCAGCAGGGCTATAAGGTGGGGGATACCATCCGATATTACAGCGGTTCCAAGAAGGAGATAAGGGGTAAAATCGTGGATTTTGTGGATTATTGGCCGGGCTATGAGCCCACCACGGTGAGCCTGCAGGCGGAGGGCGGCGTCAGCACCCGGGATAACTTCCTGGTGATAGCCAACTATGCCACTTTGCAGAAGTCCCTGGGAACGGTGCCCTATGAGGTCTGGCTCTCCCTGAAAAATGAGCGCGATCCGGAGGAGCTGCATAGGTGGATTCAGGATAACAATGTACATATAGCCAGGTATGTGGACAGGGAGGCGGATCTGGAGAAGGTAGTGACGGACCCTCTGATGCAGGGCACCAACGGCATCCTCACCATGGGCTTTATCGTCACGCTGATTCTGTGCGCCGTGGGTTATTTGATCTACTGGGTAATGTCCATACGCTCCCGGGAGATGATGTTCGGTGTGCTTCGTGCCAGCGGTATGCACAAGGGGGAGATGTTTTTCATGCTCATCAATGAGCAGATCTTTTCCGGTGTGTTTGCCATATTGGGTGGTGTGGGCATTGGGCATCTCTCCTCCAGGATGTTCGTGCCCATGCTGCAGACGGCCTACGCGGCCAGCAACCAGGTGCTGCCCATGGTGCTGATCACGCGGCAGTCGGATATGCTGCGGCTCTACGGCGTGGTGGCCGGGGTGATGGCGCTTTGTCTGGCGGCGCTGATCGCCATTGTGTTTCGGATGAATGTGGCCAGGGCGCTGAAGCTGGGGGAGGAATAGGGCGGGCCAGGGCTGCCTATAGAACATGGTGAGTCTACCCCCTGGTTACCTGCAAGGACTGCAAGTGTATGACGTTTGCTCTTGGGCTGGCGTAAGGGCAGTTGGCGGTGCGGGACCAGGAATTAAAATCTTATGCATTCTGGCTTGTCAGGGTTAGGGAAGTAAAATATGTTATGATAGGGGAAGAACATGGAAACGGATAATATGGAAGTGGGGAAAAGAGCAGAGACGCGGGAGGCGGCCATCGTAATCAGTCATGTGAACCGGATATTTCCGGTGGCGGGGGGCGAGTTTCAGGCCCTGGCGGATATCTGCGCGGAGATTCCGGCGGGGGTGCTGACTATATTGAAGGGCCGCTCCGGATCGGGCAAGACCACACTGCTGAACATCGTGGGGGCGCTGGATGTGCCCACCTCCGGCAGTGTGCTGATCGGCGGGCAGGATGTGTGCAGGCTGTCGGAGCGGGCCAGGGAGAATCTGCGCAGAACCAAAGTGGGGTTCGTGTTCCAGTCTGTGTCCCTGATTCCCACCATGGATGCCTTTCAGAATGTGGAGTTTTCCCTGCGTCTTGCGGGGGTGAAAAAGGGCCGCAGGGAGCGGGTGGAGGAGTGCCTTAAGATGGTGGGGCTGGGCAACCGGATGCATCATATGCCTGCGGAGATGTCCGGCGGCGAGCAGCAGCGGGTAGCCATAGCCAGAGCCATCGCCCACAGGCCCCGAATCATTCTGGCGGACGAGCCCACGGCGGAACTGGACAGCGCCATGGCGGCGGAGGTGGCCCGCCTGTTCCAGGAGATGACCTGCAGAGAGCATGTGACCGTGGTTATGACCACCCATGACACGGGACTGATGGATGCGGGAGATATGGTGATCGAACTGGAGAACGGGCGGCAGATCACCGCGGGACAGGAGCAAGCATAATAAAAGGGATAAAAAATGGCAGAGGCAATGATACAGGCGGACGGCCTGGTGAAGATATATAAGACAAAACAGACGGAGGTACTGGCGCTGCAGGGGCTGGATCTGACCGTGGAGGAGGGGGAACTGACCGCTCTCATCGGCAACAGCGGCAGCGGCAAATCCACCTTTCTGAATATGATCGGCGGCCTGGACAGACCCAGCGCCGGCAGCCTGTTGGTGGGAGGCAAGAACCTGTTCACTATGACGGACCGGGAGTTGGTAGGCT
>CAMWTF010000011.1 GCA_947177105.1 uncultured Lachnospiraceae bacterium
AATACATCTCTTTTTTGAATATGTCCTTTACGTGGCACGGTTCTTCCCTCCTTAACAATTTGGTTTCGTTAATTCATCGGTACTCACATGTGTTTCCCCAAGTGTTCGTGCGGGTATATCTGTAGTCCAGAATTCCAACACTTTTCTTAGTTTCGTTGTTGTGGTCCGAGATGCTGCCCCTGCAGCATCTTAGGATACGGCATCGAAAAGGCCGTCCCTATTTTCCCAAATACTTTTCCAGTCTGCCTGCGGATGCTTACTTTTTAGCGTCTTTAGGTCTCTTAGCGCCGTACTTGGAACGAGCCTGCCTTCTGTTAGCAACTCCCGCAGTGTCCAGCGTACCACGGATAATGTGATATCTGGTACCGGGCAGATCCTTAACTCTTCCGCCTCTGATCAGAACAACGCTGTGCTCCTGCAGATTGTGGCCCTCACCGGGAATGTAGCTGGTAACCTCGATTCCGTTGGAGAGACGCACTCTGGCGATCTTTCTGAGAGCAGAGTTAGGCTTCTTGGGGGTTGCAGTCTTAACAGCGGTGCAAACGCCTCTCTTCTGAGGGGAAGAAGCATCCGTAGCCTTCTTGTGCAGGGAGTTGTAACCCTTCTGCAAAGCGGGAGCGGTGGACTTCTTCACCGATGTCTGGCGACCCTTTCTTACTAACTGGTTAAATGTTGGCATTCTGTTTCACCTCTTTCTAAATAATGTGATTTGTTCTGCGCACATTCTGCCTGCTGTTTTCCACAAAAAAAGCATCCGCGCGCATGCTATATTAGTATAGCCACTTGCGGATGCTTTGTCAACAAATATTTTCAAGTTTTTTCAGTGTTTCAGGTGTGTTTATAAAAAAGAACAAAAGCTGCGCCGGGATTAACGCTCCAGAATAATATCCAGATACCTTTTCAGCGCATCCTGCCATGCAGGCAGCCTCTCAAAGCCATTCTCCTCCAGCTTGTCCTTGCTCATGCGGCTGTTGGCAGGGCGGCTGGCCTTGGCGCCATACTCCGCGGTGCTCACAGGCTTTACCGTCATAGGAATGCCCGCCTCCTGGAAAATGGCGCAGGCAAACTCATACCAGGAGCAGATTCCCTCGTTGGTGGCATGATAGATCCCGTACTTCTCCGTCTGCACCATATCCACCAGCAGCCTGGCCAGGTCATAAGTATAGGTGGGAGATCCGAACTGGTCGTTGACCACCGTAATCGTATCATGGTTCTCGGAAAGTTTCAGCATGGTTTTGATAAAATTCTTGCCGTTGACACCAAACACCCAGGCGATCCGCACGATAAAGTACCGCTCCAGCAGTTCCTGCACCGCCAGCTCGCCCTCATACTTGGTCTGCCCGTAGACACTCTGGGGCTCTCTGTCATCCTCCGGCTCCCAGGGTCTCTCCCCCTGGCCGCTGAACACATAGTCCGTGCTGATATAGATCATTTTGATATCCAGATCCTTACATGCCTCCGCTATATTCCGGGTCCCCTCCGCATTGACCCTGCGGCACAGCTCCTCGTTCTCCTCAGCCGCATCCACCGCCGTGTAGGCAGCGCAATGGATCACCGCGTCCGGCGCCTCCTGGCGGATGACTCTGCTCACGCTGTCCCTGTCGGTGATATCCATCTCCTGGATGTCTACTCCCACCGCTTCTATATCTCTCTTCTCCAGCTCGTTTACCACATCGTAGCCCAGCTGACCCTTTACGCCTGTCACCAGAACCTTCATCTTGTCCTCCCTATTTTAGTTCCGCAGATTCCCTGCCAACACACGGGCAATTGATAAATGGCAGGCCGCTTTAGGGCGTCCTGTCATTTATCAGTGCGTTGTCAGGGCATCTGCTGTTTTTAGTTCCGCAGATTCCCTGCCAACACACGGGCAATTGATAAATGGCAGGCCGCTTTAGGGCGTCCTGTCATTTATCAGTGCGTTGTCCGGGCATCTGCTGTTTTTTAGTTCCGCAGATTCCCTCAATTACGGAAACAACAGCTCCATACGGGACACCTTCTCGTACTCCAGTTCCCGTACCGTCTCTTTTAGTTTTTTCAGATTCCATCCCAAATATACCGGCTGTCCCTCCCCGACCTCGGCGATCCGCCTGCGCCACCGGACGCAGCGCATCACATAACAGGCAAAACCGGCCGTCAACGCCACGGTCAAAACCGCTATGCCCAGGCCAAAACAAACATGCAGGCCCATCATATTTTTCGGAACCATTCCCTTCACTCCTTGCACTGTCATCAAATATATCACAAATCTATAAAAAAAGACAGGGATATCTTGAAAAAAGGTTCATTTTTTTTTATAATAAAAAACATATGGTACATCGGCATATGCGGAACTCTAAACAGCATATGCCTGACCAGTACACAGAACAATTGCTGGCCGCTTATTGGACAGAAATTGTTCTGCCAGATGTGGTACTGGACAGGCATATGCGGAACTCTAAATAGAGAGGGGGCGGGACCACATGCCGGAACCGAATCACCAATATCTGGCCGGGCTCGTCATCCGTTTTAAACAGCGGGACGCCGATGCCTTTGCCGAGTTATACGCTCTTACATATAATAAGGTATACAATTATGCCCGGCATTACCTGAAGGACGAATACCTGGCCCAGGATGCCATGCAGGAAGTTTACATATCCGCTTTCCGCAATATAGAAAAGCTCAGCGACCCCACCTTGTTTATCGCCTGGCTGAATCGTATCTCTTTCCATGTGTGTTATGACATCCAGCAGAAGCAATATGGCCATCAGGATTTCTCCGATCCGGAATTGCTGGAGCTGGTGCGGGACGAACGTCCCCACTCGGATCCAGAAGCCCTGGCACTGTATTGGGACGAGGTTGCCAGACTCCGCCGGGCCATGGACGAGCTTCCTTTTCAGGAGCGGGCGGTTCTGTCCATGCGCTATTACAGCAACATGAAGCTGGAGGAAATCGCAAACACCATGGAACTGAGCCGCAGCACCATCAAGCGCTATATTGCCTCCGGCAAGGAACACCTGGCCCGGAAATTGAAAGGATAGCATATATATGGCATTAAATAAATATAAGAAGAAATATGAAATAAGCAAAAAAGAAGCCGAGGCGGTTTTGCAGGATATTCTCGCCGCCAATGGTCAGGACGACATTGCTGGCCGCTCCCACCGGGCGTTTCACAGAAATGCAGGCCGTCAGCTTTGGATTTCCGTTGCGGCTGTGCTGGTGATCCTGTTGACTCTGGCCGGCATTTTGCTGTGGCAGCAGTAAGCTGTCCGTACAGGAAAGGTTTTTACAAGCAAATATGAAAAAGAGTGTCTTATTAAAACTAATTTCATATGGCATGTGTACTATGCTGCTCACCGGCTGTGGGGACGCTACCTCTATATCCATCCCCTCTGCCGAGCAGCCAGCCCAGGAACAGTCCGGTATCATGGGGGCTTTGCAGATAGGCGCCACCAGTTCTCCGGAGGACATAGGTTCCTCGGAGACGGCCAGCTCTCCCGGTTCCGTCAACTCTTCCGAGTCTGCCGGCTCTCTTGATGCCGCCGGGCAGACGGGGGAACCGGTCTCCGGCAGCGCCTCTGCGCCCACGGCAGCCCCCACAGCCACGCCAGAACCAACTCCGGAGCCCACCCCCTTCGTGCCGCTTCGGGACAATACACCCTATTGCCCTATCCCCACGGCTCCCGGCACGGTAACCTACGGCAACGATGTGACTACCATCGATGCCTCCAACCTGGAGCAAGGATATATCATGGCCAATTATACAGGCGCTTGTCCCAAAGTCAAGCTGCAGGTTATAGGCCCCGACTCTCACACCTGCACCTACGACCTGAACACGGCACAGTTCCAGGCCATTCCCCTGACGGCAGGGGACGGCAGCTACACCGTTACTGTCAATGAAAATATACAGGGGAAGGAATACAGCGTCAGCTATGAAGTGAACCTGGATGTTTCTATGTCCGATCCCTTCAGCCCCTACCTGTCCCCCAGTTCCTATGTAAACTATAACGCAGACACCCATGCGGTGGAACTGGCGGCGGAGTTGTGCGAAACCGCCTCCTCCGATCTGGAATGCGTGTCCGCCATTTATAACTATATCATCGAAAATATTGAATATGACTATGACAAGGCCGGCCAGATTACCAGCGGCGCTCTGTCCAGCTATATCGCCGATATCGATGCCACTCTAGAAAACGGCAAGGGCATCTGTCTGGACTATGCCGCCCTGATGGCCTGTATGCTGCGCACACAGCATATTCCCACCCGTCTGGAGGTAGGCTATGCCTCCCTCGCCTACCACGCCTGGGTCAGCGTCTATCTCACGGATGTGGGATGGGTCAACGGCATCGTGGAATTTGACGGCACCAGCTGGAACCTTATGGATCCCACTTACGCCGCCAGCAACAGCGAGGAAGATGTCAGGGAATTCATCGGGGATGGAACCAACTATTCCGTCAGGTACATTTATTAAAGGGATTCAAGTCAGCATATTCCCGTAAAGCGCACTGTGCAATATTTGGATGCCCTGCAGCCGGATATTGGCACCGCTCTTGTGCGCCTGCAGAGGAGATGCGTAACTCAAAATAAGGAGAATGCATATGAAAGCGAAAAGAACACTTACACAGGCTGAGATCACCACATTCTGTTCCCAGACGGCTATGCTGCTTCAAGCCGGGATCACGCCGGTAGAAAGCATGAGCATCCTGCTCAGCGATATGAAAAACGAACAGGGCAGGGAAATCCTTCAGGGCATCTGGGATGTGTGCAAAAAGGGCACAAGCTTTCACGAGGCATTGGAGAGCGTAGGCGTCTTCCCCGACTACTGTCTGCGCCTGATCGCCCTGGGCGAGGAATCCGGTAAACTGGACAGCTGCCTGCAGTCCCTGGCTGCCTACTATGAAAAGGAAGACAATATCCGCAAAAATATCAAACAGGCTGTCTCCTACCCCCTGATTATGATTATCATGATGTTTGTGGTCATCTATGTGCTCATGAGCCGGGTGCTGCCGATTTTCAGTCAGGTATTTGCCGAACTTGGCAGCGACATAGGCGGACTGGCCGCCTCCCTGATGAATCTGGGCAACACATTGAACCGCTATTCCGGCGTACTGCTTGGCTTTATATGCTTAGCGCTGGCGCTATATTTTGCTTTCACCCGCATCCCTGCACTGAAAAGGCTTAACGCCCGTTTTGTGAACTGGTTCCCGCCCACCAGGGGCTTTTTTGAAAAATATGCCTGCCAGCGCTTTGCCAGTGGTCTAGCCATGACCTTCAGCAGCGGCATTGACACTTTCAGCAGCCTGGACATGGTAGCGGAATTGGTGGGCAATGCCAAGATGCATGACCAGATCCTGGGCTGTAAGGAGCGGCTGCGCAAGGGGGATAACCTGTCCGAGGCCCTGGTGGAATCCCAGATTTTCAGCAATGTACATTCCCGCATGGTTGCCATCGGTTTCCGCAGCGGCAACATTGACACTGTCATGCAGAAAATTGCCGATTCCTACGAGAAGGAAACCGACGAGAAGATGCAGTCCATCATCGCTGTGTTGGAGCCCACTTTAGTAATTATCCTCTCCGTAATCGTAGGACTTATTCTGTTGTCCGTGATCCTGCCGCTGATGGGCATTATGTCCAGTATTGGATAATAAGAGGAAATATTAAGAGCTCTTATAGGAGGCATACATATGCGAAGCAATCGTTTTAACCCCACCCCTCTGGGATTCCTGCCCAGGCTGATCAGCCTGCTCCCCCTGCTGACAGGGATACTGATCCTGCTGCTGTTTTTGCAGGGTGTTCAGTCCGTCAGCAATACCACTGCCGCCAAGCAGCAGGAGAGCCTGGAAACAGCCCTTTCCCGCAGCATTGCCCAGTGCTATGCCGTGGAGGGTATGTATCCGCCCAGCCTGAATTATCTCAAGGAGCATTATGGGCTGACCTACGATGAGGGCAAATTCCTGATCGACTATCAGCCCGTGGGGGCCAATCTGATGCCCGAGGTCGTGGTACTGCCCATAAAGCAATAAATACATGGGGCTGTTTTCAGCCAAGAAATGGCGGAGGTCTGCTATGAATACTAAACAGGAAAGAAATCATATTGTAGATGTGCTGTTTGTGCTGGCGTTGTTCGTGGTATTCACGCTGTCCGCGCTGGTTCTCGTAATCCTGGGAGCCAATGTTTACAGACAGACCGTCAGCTACATGGATGAGAATTATAATGCCCGGACAGCCTACTCCTACCTGACAGAGAAAGTCCGGCAGAACGACCTCTATGACAGCATCTTTATCGGAGAACTGGAGGGAACTACGGCCCTGGTGCTGACCCAGGAAATCAACGACACCACTTATGCCACCTACCTCTATCTCCATGAGGGAAACCTGCGAGAATTGTTTATGCGCCAGGGAAGTGATATAGGAGCCGATCCCCTGTCCGCAGGCCAGAAGATCCTGCCCCTCATGGACTGGATCCCCGAGATGGTCGGAGACCATCTGCTGCATATCTCTCTGACCCTGGAGGACAGCACCCAAAAGGAATTGTACATCGCTCTCCGCAGCCAGTAGAATTAATTTACCAGAAAGGAGGAGGCTCCTTTGAAGCACTCCAAATCATCACTCTTTTTGATGGAACTGATAATTGCGTTACTGTTTTTCTCCCTGGCCAGCACTGTGTGCATCCGCCTGTTTGTCAATGCCCACTCCCTGTCAGCCCACACTGTGGACCAGAATTACGCCGTAAATTACGCCCAGAATATGGCGGAGGCTTTCACGGGATGTAATGGTGACTTGATGGCGCTGCAGACGCTGCTGACCGGCAGTCTGCTGACCGAGGATGGCTATGGCCTGTCCCTGGAGCAAAATGGCTACCGCACCGAGCTGGTGTGCAATATGGCCCCTGAGCCCGGCAGCACCCTATCCGCCGACATTAGCGTATCCAGAATTGACACCGCCGAAGCCCCGCTCTACACCCTGCACATAGACCTGCACATTCCCCGCGTAAAGTAAACAATATTTCTGGGATCACCCTTCCTGTGTACTGGCTGGGGATATGCGGAACTCTAAATCAGCATATCCCCGGACAGTACACTGATCAATATCTGGACGCCTTTGCGGCCGGATATTGATCACCCTTCGTGTACTGGCTGGGGATATGCGGAACTCTAAATTAGAAAGGAACCTTCCTATGAGCTTTCAGAAAAAATCCGGACCGGAATTTCATGTAAACGTGGGGTCTTCATCGATCCTTTTGATATTTGTGATCCTCTGCCTCATTTCCTTTGCCACCCTGTCCATTGTCAGCGCCAATGCGGACGCAAAACTGAGCAGACGGGTGGTGGAAAGGACTACCGCATATTATGAAGCCTGCAATCAGGCCCAGGCAGATATCACCAGCCTGGACGACACTCTGGCTGCCATCTACGCAGACAGCTTTGATGAAGAAGAATATTTTATGGCAGTGGGCCATAAAAAGACCTGTACCGTCACTATTTCCGATCTGCAGACCCTGTTTGTCACTTTGGATATTCTCTATCCGCAGCAGGAGGGAGATCCCTTTTACCGCATCACTTCCTGGCAGGTTCTCACTGACAGCTCCAATGTGGAAGAGGAGGAAGGGGCTCCCCTGTTGATTCACTGATCCTGCATCTCCCTCTTCAACGGTCTCACCGCCACATAGGCAATCAAAAACTACAAGGGCTGAACCCCAACGGATTCAGCCCTTATATCATGCAGACTCTCATCTGCCCGCTTCAAGCGTGTACGCAAATCAGTTCTTCTCACACTACTCTATTCAACCGGTGCAAGCTCTTCCTCTGCCATTTCCCCGCTCGTTTCTTCAATTCCCTCTTCAGCGGCCTCTTCGTCTTCCTCGACAACCTCCAGCAGTTCACCGTCTATCTCGGTATCCACAGGCTCCAACACAGCCTCGTCATCCATCAGAATATCTTCTCCGGATTCCTCCTCCGAGATCACCACCGGTTCCTCCTTGACAGAGATCCGGCGGATATAATCCGTGTTGAGCCTGGTATTGCGGTATCTCTTCATACCGGTACCGGCAGGAATCAACTTACCAAGGATAACATTCTCCTTCAGGCCAATCAGTGGATCAACCTTGCCCTTGATAGCGGCTTCCGTCAGCACCTTGGTTGTCTCCTGGAAGGATGCCGCGGACAGGAAGGAATTGGTGGCCAGGGCTGCCTTGGTGATACCCAGCAGCACCTGCTTGCCCTCTGCAGGCTCTTTGCCCTGGGCAAGCAGCTTCTCGTTCATATCATCGAACTCCAGTACATCCACCAGTGTACCGGGCAAAAACTCTGCATCGCCGTTATTCTCAATTCGGATCTTTTTCATCATCTGCCGCACAATCACTTCAATGTGCTTATCCGCAATATCAACGCCCTGCAGACGGTACACTCTCTGTACCTCACGGAGCATATAATCCTGAACAGCCTTGATTCCCTTGATCTTTAACAGGTCGTGGGGATTTACACTACCCTCGGTCAACTCATCGCCGGCCTCCAGCACCTGCTCATCCACCACCTTGATACGGGAACCATAGGGAATCAGATAAGCCTTGCTCTCGCTGGTCTCCTCGTTGGTGATCACCACCTCACGCTTCTTCTTGGTGTCACGGATCTCGGCCTTGCCGCCAAACTCCGCGATGATTGCCAAGCCCTTGGGCTTTCTGGCCTCAAACAACTCCTCTACACGGGGCAGACCCTGGGTGATATCATCACCGGCCACACCGCCGCTGTGGAAGGTTCTCATAGTCAGCTGTGTACCGGGCTCACCGATGGACTGTGCGGCGATAATACCCACCGCCTCGCCCACCTGCACGGCCTCACCGGTGGCCATGTTGGCGCCGTAGCACTTGGCACAAATCCCATTGTGGGAACGACAGGTCAATATGGTACGGATCTTCACTGCCTCCACAGGCTCACCCTTGTCATCCACGCCTACACTAAGAATCCTGGCGGCACGGCTGGGGGTGATCATATGATTGTGCTTCACGATCATGTTGCCGTCTCTATCATAGATATCCTCACAGGAATATCTGCCTATAATACGATCCTTCAAGCCCTCGATGGTCTCCTTGCCATCCATAAAGGCTTTCACCACGTTGCCGGGGATTTCATCCCTGCCCTCCGCGCAGTCCACCTCTCGGATGATCAACTCCTGAGACACATCCACCATTCGACGGGTCAGATAACCGGAGTCTGCGGTACGCAGCGCAGTATCGGACATACCCTTCCGGGCACCGTGGGCGGACATAAAGTACTCCAACACGTCCAGTCCCTCACGGAAATTGGACTTGATGGGCAGCTCAATGGTTTTACCAGTGGTATCCGCCATCAGGCCGCGCATACCTGCCAGCTGTTTGATCTGCTGATTGGAACCACGGGCGCCGGAGTCCGCCATCATAAAGATATTGTTATATTTATCCAGACCTGCCAGCAGCACGTCTGTCAGCTCTTTATCGGTCTCGTTCCAAGTCTCCACCACCGCACGGTATCTCTCCTCCTCGGTGATAAGGCCCCTGCGGTAGTTGGCCGCAATCTTATCCACGGTAGACTGTGCGGCAGCCAGCATCTCTGCCTTCTGCGCAGGCACGGTCATATCGGAGATAGATACGGTCATAGCCGCCCTGGTGGAATACTTATAGCCGATGGCCTTCACATCGTCCAGCACCTCTGCGGTACGGGAGGCGCCATGGGTATTGATAACTTTCTCCAGAATCTGCTTCAGCTGTTTCTTACCTACATGGAAATCCACTTCCAGCTTCAGACAGTCCTCCGGAGTATTCCTCTCCACAAAGCCCAAGTCCTGGGGCAGGATCTCATTGAACAGGAAACGTCCCAGTGTGGATTCCACATTGCCGCTTATTATTTCGCCCTGGGGCGTTGTCTTGGTCACTCTCACATTGATGCGGGAGTGCAAAGTGATCACCTGATTCTCATATGCCAGAATTGCCTCGTTCACGTTCTTGAAGAACTTGCCTTCGCCCAATACGCCGGGTCTCTCCTGGGTCAGGTAGTAGATACCCAACACCATATCCTGAGAGGGCACTGCCACGGGACCGCCGTCGGAGGGCTTTAACAGGTTGTTGGGCGACAACAGCAGGAAACGGCACTCCGCCTGGGCTTCCACGGACAGAGGCAGATGCACTGCCATCTGGTCGCCGTCAAAGTCCGCATTGAAGGCGGTACACACCAGGGGATGCAGCTTGATGGCCTTACCTTCCACCAGTATGGGCTCAAACGCCTGAATGCCCAGTCTGTGCAGGGTAGGGGCACGATTCAGCATCACAGGATGCTCCTTGATTACCTCCTCCAGCACGTCAAACACCTGGGTGTCCATTCTCTCCACCAGCTTCTTGGCATTCTTGATATTCTGGCTGATGCCCTTGGACACCAGCTCCTTCATCACGAAGGGCTTGAACAGCTCAATAGCCATCTCCTTGGGCAGACCGCACTGATAGATCTTCAGTTCCGGACCCACCACGATAACAGAACGGCCGGAATAGTCCACACGCTTACCCAGCAGGTTCTGGCGGAAACGTCCGCCCTTACCCTTTAGCATATCGGACAAGGACTTCAGCGCTCTGTTGCCGGGGCCTGTGACAGGACGGCCTCTTCTGCCGTTGTCGATAAGCGCATCCACAGCCTCCTGCAGCATACGCTTCTCGTTGCGGACAATGATATCAGGAGCGCCTAACTCCAGCAGTCTCTTCAGACGGTTGTTTCTATTGATAATTCTTCTGTACAGATCATTCAGGTCGGATGTGGCAAAGCGGCCGCCGTCCAGCTGCACCATAGGGCGCAGGTCAGGGGGAATCACCGGAATGGTATCCAGCACCATCCACTCCGGCCTGTTGCCGGACTCATTGAATGCCTCCACCACTTCCAGTCTCTTGATTATACGGGCGCGCTTCTGGCCTGTGGAATCCCGCAGCTCGCTCTTGAGCTCCACGGATTCCGTCTTCAAATCAATAGCCTGCAAAAGCTCCTTGATAGCCTCTGCACCCATGCCCACGCGGAACTTGCTGCCAAAGGTCTCCCTTGCATCCTGATACTCTCTCTCCGACAGCACCTGCTTGTAATCCAAAGTGGTCTCGCCGGGATCCAGAACGATATAGGAGGCAAAATACAGCACCTTCTCCAGCACTCTGGGAGACAGGTCCAAAATCAGTCCCATACGGCTGGGGATACCCTTGAAATACCAGATATGGGATACCGGGGCGGCAAGCTCAATATGGCCCATGCGCTCTCTTCGAACGCTGGCCTTGGTCACTTCCACGCCGCAGCGGTCACAGACAACGCCCTTGTATCTGATCTTCTTATATTTGCCGCAATGACATTCCCAGTCCTTGCTGGGGCCGAAAATCTTCTCACAGAACAAGCCGTCGCGTTCAGGCTTCAATGTCCTGTAGTTGATGGTTTCCGGCTTCATCACCTCGCCCCGGGACCACTCGCGGATCTTCTCCGGGGAAGCTAAGCCAATTTTAATGGCATCAAATGTCATTGGCTGATATGCTTCATTCTTTGTTTCTGACATTATGGCACTCCCTTCCAATCGTTAGTTTCATAACTGTTTAGAACTCTTCGTCTGACTCGTCGTAACCTTCATCGGCATAATCATCATCGCTGAAATCATCTTCCGCGCTGATCAGTTCGCCGCTTTCATCATCGAATTCCTGTGCCTGATAACCCATCTCTCCCAAGGAACTGCTATTATAATCGTCATCATACTTGCGGTCGCCTTCCATCTCATAGCGATAATCCGTCTCGTTGTAATCAATGGTCTCGGCAATTTCCACTTCCGTGTTGTCATCCCGCAGCACCCTCACATCCAGACCCAGCGCCTGCAGCTCTTTCAGAAGCACCTTGAAGGACTCCGGAATGCTGGGCTCGGGGATATTGTCACCCTTGATGATGGCTTCGTAGGTCTTTACACGGCCCACCACATCATCGGACTTCACGGTCAAAATCTCCTGCAATGTGTAGGAAGCGCCATATGCCTCCAGCGCCCACACCTCCATCTCACCAAAACGCTGTCCGCCGAACTGGGCTTTACCGCCCAGGGGCTGCTGGGTTACCAGGGAGTACGGGCCCGTGGAACGGGCATGGATCTTATCGTCCACCAGGTGGTGCAGCTTCAGGTAGTGCATGTGGCCAATGGTTACCGCACTGTCAAAATATTCGCCCGTGCGGCCGTCGCGCAGACGCACCTTGCCATCGCGGGAGATGGGAACACCTTTCCAAACTTCTCTGTGATCCCTGTTTTCAGACAGATACTGCATTACCTCCGGCAGCAGCTCCTGGCTGTGCAGGCTCTCAAAGCTGTCGCCGTTCCAGGGCTTTCCGTCCGGGGCAGTCTCTCTTCCCTCCGCTTTCCACTGCTCTGCCTCCGCCTGATCAAAGGGCAGGTTGGCATAGTCGTTGGCCAGATCCAGGGTATCCATGATATCTTTCTCGTTGGCGCCGTCAAACACGGGGGTCGCCACATTGAAACCCAGGGCTTTTGCAGCCAGGGACAGATGGATCTCCAGTACCTGTCCAATGTTCATACGGGAAGGCACACCTAAGGGATTAAGCACGATATCCAGAGGACGGCCGTTGGGCAGATAGGGCATATCCTCCACCGGCAGCACACGGGAAACCACACCCTTGTTGCCGTGACGGCCTGCCATCTTATCTCCCACGGAAATCTTTCTCTTCTGCGCTATATAAATACGAACTGCCATGTTTACGCCGGGAGAGAGCTCGTCACTGTTCTCCCTGGTAAATACCTTGGCATCCACCACAATACCATACTCGCCGTGAGGCACCTTCAGAGAAGTGTCACGCACCTCCCGGGCCTTCTCACCGAAGATTGCCCGCAGCAGTCTCTCCTCGGCTGTCAACTCGGTCTCTCCCTTGGGCGTCACCTTACCCACCAGGATGTCGCCGGCACGGACCTCCGCACCAATGCGGATAATTCCCCGGTCATCCAGGTCTTTCAGCGCGTCGTCGCCCACGCCCGGCACATCGCGGGTGATTTCCTCGGGCCCTAACTTGGTGTCACGGGCCTCTGCCTCATATTCCTCTATATGGACGGAGGTGTATACGTCCTCCATTACCAGTCTCTCGCTGAGCAGAACGGCATCCTCGTAGTTATAGCCCTCCCAGGTCATAAAGCCAATCAGGGGGTTCTTGCCCAGTGCCAGTTCGCCCTCGTCGGTGGAGGGGCCGTCGGCTATTACCTGTCCCGCTTCCACATGGTCGCCCTTGAACACGATAGGCTTCTGATTGTAGCAGTTGGACTGGTTGCTTCGGGAGAACTTGGAGAGTCTAAACTCCATCTTTTCCCCGTCGTCACAGGCAATCTTAATCAGGTTGGAGGACACATAATCCACCTTACCCGCCTTGGGTGCCACGATACAAACGCCGGAGTCCACCGCCGCCTTCTGCTCAATGCCCGTGCCTACCACGGGAGCCTCTGTGATCAGCAGGGGCACTGCCTGACGCTGCATGTTGGAACCCATCAGCGCACGGTTGGCATCATCGTTTTCCAGGAAAGGGATCAATGCCGTAGCCACGGAGAACACCATCCGGGGAGACACGTCCATGTAATCAAACATAGTCTTGGGATATTCCTGCGTCTCCTCACGATAACGGCCGGATACACTGTTGCGGACAAAATGCCCCTCGCTGTCCAGCTGCTCGTTAGCCTGGGCCACATGGTAATTATCCTCTTCGTCGGCGGTCATATACACCACTTCCTCCGTCACGCGGGGGTTGGCCGGATCCGTCTTGTCAATCTTACGGTAGGGCGCCTCCACAAAGCCGTACTCGTTGATGCGGGCATAGCTTGCCAGCGAGTTGATCAGTCCGATGTTGGGACCTTCAGGAGTCTCAATAGGGCACATTCTTCCATAGTGGGAATAATGCACGTCACGCACCTCAAATCCGGCACGATCCCTGGACAGACCGCCGGGGCCCAGGGCGGACAGACGCCGCTTGTGGGTCAGTTCACCCAAAGGGTTGTTCTGATCCATAAACTGGGACAGCTGGGAGGAGCCAAAAAATTCCTTCACCGCGGCAGTCACCGGCTTGATATTGATCAGGGACTGGGGAGAAATATCCTCCGCGTCGTGAGTAGTCATACGCTCACGCACCACACGCTCCATTCTGGAGAGACCGATACGGTACTGGTTCTGCAGCAGCTCGCCCACCGCGCGGATACGCCTGTTTCCCAGATGGTCGATATCGTCATCGTTGCCCAGACCATACTCCAGATGCATATTATAATTGATGGACGCAAAAATATCTTCCTTGGTGATATGTTTCGGGATTAGCTCATGCACATTCTTCTTGATGGCTTCCGCCAGCTTCTCCGGATCCTCGCCAAATTCCTCAATGATCTGCGCCAGCACGGGATAATATACCCACTCCGTCACGCCCAGTTCTCTGGGGTTACAGTCCACAAAATTAGTGATATCCACCATCATGTTGGACAGCACCTTCACATTGCGCTCCTCGGTCTGTACATACACGAAGGGAATCGCCGCATTCTGAATCGCATCGGCAAGCTCCGCCGTCATTTTGGTGCCGGCGCAGGCCACCACCTCACCGGTGGAAGGATCAACGGCATCGGCCGCCAGCACCTGGTGTCTGATACGGTTGCGAAGCGCCAGCTTCTTATTGAATTTATATCTTCCGACTTTGGCCAAATCATATCTACGGGGGTCAAAAAACATGGCGCTTATCAGGCTCTCGGCGCTCTCCACGCTCAAGGGCTCGCCGGGACGGATCTTTTTGTATAACTCTAACAGACCCTCCTGATAATTCTCAGCAGTGTCCTTGGCAAAACTGGCCTCGATCTTGGGCTCATCGCCAAATACTTCCCGGATCTCCTCGTTGGTGCCGATTCCCAGCGCGCGGATCAGCACGGTAATGGGCACCTTCCTGGTGCGGTCCACACGAACATAGAACACATCGTTGGAATCCGTCTCATACTCAAGCCATGCGCCGCGGTTGGGGATCACGGTACAGGAAAAAAGTCTCTTACCGATCTTGTCATGACCTATCCCATAATATATGCCGGGGGAACGTACCAGCTGGCTTACGATGACTCGCTCTGCACCATTGATGATAAAAGTGCCGGTTGCAGTCATCAGGGGCAGATCGCCCATGAAGATCTCATGCTCGCTGATCTCCTCTTTTTCCTTATTGTAAAGACGCACTTTTACCTTTAGAGGCGCTGCGTAGTTGGCATCCCTCTCCTTGCACTCTTCAATAGAATACTTTACGTCGTCCTCACACAGTTCAAAATCAACGAACTCTAAACTGAGGGAACCACTGTAATCGGCGATGGGAGAGATATCATCGAAGACTTCCTTCAAGCCTTCCTTCAGAAACCACTGATAGGAGTCCTTCTGGACTTCAATCAGGTTGGGCATCTCTAAAACCTCTTTTTGTCTCGAATAACTCATACGCATGTTCTTGCTCTTCGCAATAGGACGTATTCTGTTTTTTTCCATGGACATTTCACCCCGTTCTTTTTGATTTGCCTATTTGCCGCCTGTCTTCTATCTATACGTCAAAAATAAGCATAACACACCACAATAGTGCATCTTCCATACTAACACAAACATTTCAGGGAGTCAAGCAGATTTTTGGATAAAATTAGAATAAAAAAGGAATAATAACGAAAGCAGCGGACTCGCCCATGAAAGGCGAGCCCGCATAAAAAACGTGGTTTACTTGAGGGTAGCCTTTGCGCCAACCTCTTCCAGCTTCTTCTTGATCTCCTCAGCCTCATCCTTGGAAGCGGCTTCCTTAACCATCTTAGGAGCGCCGTCTACCAGATCCTTAGCTTCTTTCAGGCCCAGGCCGGTGATCTCACGAACCACCTTGATAACCTTAACCTTCTCAGCGCCAACCTCGGTCAGCTCCACATCAAACTCGGTCTTCTCATCTACTTCTACTGCGGGACCGGCTGCCACTACAACGCCTGCTGCCGCGGATACGCCGAATTCCTCTTCACATGCCTTTACCAGATCATTTAACTCTAATACGCTCAATTCCTTGATAGCGTCGATTAATTCCTGAGCTGTTAATTTAGCCATTTTCTTTTCCTCCTAATATTATGTTTTGATTGGTTTCTCACTTCTTTGTGCCCGACGGATTACTCCTCCGCAGGCGCTGCCGTTTCCTCAGAAACTGCTGTTTCTTCAGAAGCCGCCGAACCGGCACACGCTGCCGCGCCGCCTTTTTCTGCCAGCTGGTTCATTACGCGGGCGAAGTTGGTGATCGGGGACTGCATGGATCCCAGCAGTCTGGAGATCAGTACTTCCCTGGAAGGGATGCTTGCGATAGATGCCATGCCCTTGGCATCGTACACGGTCCCTTCAACCACACCAGCCTTGATCTCCAGCTTGTCAGCTTTCTTGGCGAACTCGGCCAGTACTCTTGCAGGCGCCGTAGCGTCCGTGGTGGAGTAGGCCATTGCGCTGGGGCCGTTTAAGTAAGGAGCCAGTCCTTCAAAAGCGGTGTCCTTAAACGCAAAGTTCATCATGGTGTTCTTGTAAACCTTGTAAACAACGCCTGCCTCACGTAAATTTTTACGCAGTTGGGTATCCTGTTCAACGGTCAGTCCGCGGTAGTCAACCAGGACTACGGACTGAGCCTCTTTGATACCTGCGGAAATCTCTTCCACAATAGGCTGTTTTAATTCGACCTTTGCCATTTTTCTACCTCCTTATAGATTTTGTTGCCGAAAGAAGATTTGGAAACGGTGCTTCCAACACTGATTTATGCAGTATCACAGGCGCGCCTGTGATATGCGGGTAGAAGAAGGTCTTATATTCAAAAAGCCTCCCTGGGACAGGGAGGCACAATTTCCTATAAAAACGCACTCTCCTCGGTAGGCGCTACGCTTACTCCTGTCGGGCCAGCGCATCATGCTGCCGCCTGTGGGAACCTACTGTCTTCGGCATGGTTTATTAACCGTTAGTACTTTAGCACATGAGAACGCTTTTGTCAACCCCCCTGAATTAAAAATTTACGGCTGTTCTTCCAAAGCAGTGATTGCTTATTGCAAGAATCCCCCTATTGAATCTCCAAAGGAGGCGTAATCTGGTATACCCATACCTCGTAGTAGGCAGTGTCGTCGGTGAAGGGGCTGCCATCTACAAGCTCCAGGCGCAGGGGAGTCTGCCCTAAGGCGGACTGGCTCAGTTCCACCGGAGCGGCTGACAGGATGTAGCGGATGTTCAGGGCCTGCATGGCGTTTAGGTCGTAGTCCAGGTCAGTGTAGGCTGCCTGGGCTTTGGCAACCATGCCGTTAATGCCGTGGGGGGCGCCTGTCAGGTAGAGGCGGTTGCCCCATTCGTCAAAGTAGCGCAGGGACTCGGGGTTTTCTTCCAGTTCCCGGGCCATGATTTGGCGAAACTTATGCTTGTATGCCAGATCGTAGTTGTTGGAGTAGCCGTCTGCGCAGGTGTAGCCATGGTAGAGCGCCACCGAAGGGTGGATTCCCAGACTTACCACGCTGTAATCGTCCTTGTCGGCGCCGACGGACATGTCTATGCGGGAGAACACTTCATCCATGTAGATGCTCTCCCAAGTCACCTGCCTATAATTTTTTACCAGCATCAGACGTATATTTTTGTTCAGGGGGCTGTCACGCAGAATCTGCAGTCCTTCTACCGCCAGCAATAGCAGGCAGCAAAGCACCGGAATTATGCGCCTCCAGGCTTTCCGCTGTCCGCGTGGAGCAGGCTGCGCCTGCGTTATGGCATTAGTACGTATCGGAGACTGCTTTTCCGGGCTAATCCATAGCCAGTCCCCCAGCCTGCAGATGCTCTCCAGCAGCAGGCCCAGCACCAGCATCCACAGAAAAGGGAAGCACCAGTAGATCCGGTCCGCCTGGAAATAAGTCACCATGCCCCCTATGGACAGACGCAGGGATACTATGGGACTGCTGTTCCAAAGCACTGCCAGCAGGGCACCGCAGAAAATCAGGCCAATCAGGGCCCAGGCGGCTCGAAAACTTACTTCGGCCCCCATATCAGGGGCCTTGTCCATGCCATTGCGCAAATCGGTATTCGGAGCATTAGTTCCTAATTTTCCGCTTCTGCGCCGCGGCATTTTACCTGCCATGCCCCCCAGTATGTTTTCCGGGGCCTTCCTCCCGCTTCGGACAGACAGCGCCAGAACCGCCGGCGAAAGCAGCGCCGCCGCTGCCAGTATGCCGGCCGAATATACCGGAGAGTAGGATCCGCCGCTGAAAATGAGTTCCCAAAAGGATGCCAGCGGATGCTCTGCGGCCCGCAGCGCCATCTCCTGTCGGTGAGTAGTGAAGCCTTCTCCTGTCAGGGTACGCAGCAGATCCAGGTTAGTGATTAGATAGACGCCCAGCAGCGTCAAAGTGCCGCCGCCCACCCGGAGGGCAGATCCGGAACCGTTTTTTTTCGGCGGCCATCCACCGCCAGACAGGCTGTCCAGAGAATCCCGGCGGCCATCCACCGCCAGACAGGCTGTCCAGAGAATCCCGGCGGCCATCCATACAT
>CAMWTF010000012.1 GCA_947177105.1 uncultured Lachnospiraceae bacterium
TAATGTGAATTTTATTGTAAAGATAGGCGTTTTTTTGTATAATTGAAGTGTGGCAGGAGCAGGATATATCATATCTTGTACCACAAATATTTAGAAATCGAGGTGGTAAGGTGTCAGACGATACAAAGCAGACACAGGAAGTTAAGGCAAAACGTACAGCAAAAAACAGTGTGTTTTTAGACCTTTTTCAATCTCTATAACGATTTGGGCTTAATGGTGGGTAACAACAGATTGCTTTTGTTGTTGGAAGCGCAATCGAGTTGGACGGTAAATATTTTAATCAGAATACTGCTGTATTTAGCACAGAGTTATCATGAATATTTTGAGCGAACCAGTCAGAGCCTGTATAAGAGCAAGAAAGTAAAAATGCCAAAACCCGAATTATATGTGATATACACAGGCAATAAAGGCAGAAAACCCGATACAATATCCTTATCGCAAGAGTTTTTTGAAGGAGCAGATATTGATATTGAGATAAAAGCCAAAGTCATATATGAGAGCGATAAGGACAATATAATCAACGAATACATTGTTTTTTGCAAAGTTTTTAACGAGCAGATAAAAGAACATGGAATGACGAAACAGGCGGTTACAGAAACAATCCGTATATGCAAGGACAGGAACATCTTAAAACAGTATCTAAGCAGCAAAGAAGTGGAGGTGGTAACGATTATGATGAGTTTATTTGATGACGAGCAGATTATGAGGACTTATGCGAAAGACATTGAAAAAGAAACAGAAAGAAAAACAGCAGAGAAAATGATAAAAATGGGAAAACTATCACTAGAAGAAATTGGTTTATGTGTGCCAACTTTATCATTTGACGAGTTAAAGGAACTTGAAGCCGAGGTTATGCAGTTAGCATAACCGGCAAAACAATTTGATATCAAAATAACAGCGTAAAAGCGCATGGAACAGTAAATTTGTAAACCATGCGTCTTTTTTTTGCGTCCCAAAGGAGGAATATGAGCGACAAAATTCAGACCAACACCACAGGGCGATCAACGCCCTGTTTACAAAAAGGTTGTAATTGACAAAGTTATTTGTGCAAAGGGAAGTCGCTTTACAAAAGAAGAGATTGTGGAGTCTTATCAACGGGGTGTTCAGAAATGCTTTCCTCTGGTAGAAAAATGCGCGTTTGCTGGGGTATAGTGTAGTAGTATATGGTGCGATTGAAAAAGGAGCGATACATTTGATCCCTGTTTAGAGAATTTGACAGATAAAGCATAAAATTTTCCTATAATGGGAAAGAAAAAACCTACAGGTGGAAAGGGGCGGAACCAGCAGGAAGATACGCACCTTTCTGAACCTGAATACCTCATACAGGCAGTTTCTTGCCGCGGATATAATAGCTTGATACGGTCATCAATAGTCATCGCTTGTCAAAGGTTCTATTCACCTCAATGATATTCCAACGAACTTTGTTCCAACAATATTAGGAGGTTCTGGCGCTGATGAAATTATAAACATAAGATAGCATTATGCAGAGTCAAATGTCATCTGAAAAAAATAAAAGCATATATTTTAGAGAGTATCTTTTAGCTGAAATCCTGTGGGGCGATGTTTTTCTAATTGATATGTCCCGCAAGGTAAGATAGGAGTTGACATGAATGTACTCAGCCATATTTCAGACATCATTATTCCGCTCCTTCTCTTTTACATAGTGGGATACGGCGTGGTATCCAAGGTGAAAGTTTATGAAGCTTTTCTGACGGGCGCGAAGGAGGGACTCAAAGTGGTGGTGGACATTATGCCCACGTTGGTGGGGCTGCTGGTGGCGGTGGGCGTGCTGCGGGCATCAGGGTTTCTGGATTTTCTGGCGGGATTGCTGGCCCCGCTGGCGGAGCCGGTGGGAATCCCTTCTGCGGTAGTGCCGGTGATGCTGATCAAGCTTTTCTCCGGTTCAGCCGCCACGGGACTGGTACTGGATGTGTTTCGAACCTACGGGCCGGACAGCTATATTGGAACCCTGGTGTCCATACTGATGAGTTGCACGGAGACCTGTTTTTACACCATGAGCGTGTATTATCTGGCGGCGAAGGTCACCAGGACCCGCTATACTCTGCCCGGCGCTCTGCTGTCCCTGGGGGTCAGCGCCGTCATGAGCGTACTGCTGGCCAGGATGTGATAATCGACTGTCCTTTAAGTAAGTATTCTGCGGCGCTGCCTGCGGTAGAAGAAAAGGGAAAGTCCTACGGCGGTGATCCAGCCGATGGGCCAGGAGCACCATATACCCAGGGGGGATCCGGTGCAGGCGGAGAGAACGAAGGATAGCGCCACACGCAGGAGCAGATCGGTGAAGGTAGCCGCCATAAACTGCCGCATGGCGCTGACTCCTCGAAGAATACCGTCTGCCACCAGCTTGAGGGCAATCACGAAATAAAAAGGGGAGAGAACCCAGAGGAATTGTCTGCCTGCAGTCAGCGCTTCCACGGAGCTCTGGTCCATAAACAGCAGCAACAGATACTTTCCCAGGACGATATATACAAGACAAAATGGAATGCACAGGCACCACACCAGCGTTCGCCCGGCGCGGAACCCTTCTTCAATTCTCTCATATTTATGGGCGCCGAGATTCTGGGCGGTGAAGTTGGAGATGCCGTTGCCGATAGTGGTAAATGACGTGATCACCAGATTATTCAGCTTTACGGCGGCGGAATATCCGGCGGCGACGCTGACGCCAAAGCCGTTGATACATCCCTGGATCAGTATGTTTCCCACGGAAATGAAGGACTGCTGCAGGATGCTGGGGATGGCTATCACCGAGATCCTACGGAGAAGTTGCCAGGAAAATATTGTGACAGTCCCTTCTGTCTTTATTTTAGCCAGACGCTTCAACAGCAGCGCCAGAGATAAAATGCAGCTGCCCCCCTGACAGAGGAATGTGGCCCATGCCACGCCCGCAATGCCCATGGATAAGACTTTTACAAATACGATATCCACCAGAATATTGGAGCATGAGGAGATGACCAGGAAGACAAAGGGGGTCTTGGAGTCCCCCAGCGCTGAGAATATTCCTGTGGCGATATTGTAAAAAAACAGGAAGGGCAGTCCCCATATGTAGATCCGCAGGTACAGGGAGGAGTCAGCCAAGATTTTTGCCTGTGTTTTCATGAGTTGCAGCAGCGTGTCACAGGAGAGCAGACCCGCCAGCATCAGGATACCACACAGGACACCGCTGGCAATCAGGGAGGTGTAAACGGAGGATTTCATGGTTCTGTAATCCCTGGCGCCGAACAGCTGCGACACAATGACGGAGCATCCGATATTGCAGCCGAAGGCAAAGGCAATGAAGATCAGTGTGACATTATAGCTGTTGCCCACGGCAGCCAGAGCGTTTTCCCCGATGCATTTTCCTGCCACCAGGGAGTCAGCGATATTATATAGCTGCTGAAATACAATGCTGCCAAACATGGGCAGGCAGAATGACCACAATATTTTCCGGGGATTTCCCACAGTCAGATCTTTGTTCATGGATTGTTTCATCCTTTCTTAGTAACAGGTGTTTTAGGCGATTGCGAAACGTTCTCCCCAAGTGACAGGGACTGTATCTTTCCTGCTGCGTATTGCCTGGCCTCCTGAATCTAGGTTTTTTCTTTACATTTCACTCAAAACGGATTATACTACCTGTAGCAAAATATTAAAAATATATATTTGATATGAAAGAGATACAATATATATATGGATGTAAATTTTGAATACTATAAGATATTTTACTATGTTGCAAAGTATAAAAGTATTACAAAAGCTGCTGCTGCCCTTCGGAGCAATCAGCCCAATGTGACCAGGATTATGAAGCTGTTGGAGTCGCAGCTGAATTGCAGACTGATCGTCCGGGAGGCCAGAGGAATCAGCCTGACGGAGGAGGGAAAGCGCCTGTATGCCCATGTGGAAGTGGCATATAGGCATCTGGTGGGGGCGCAGGAGGAGATCTGCGGGCAGGATGCACAGAGATCCGGGACAGTGGATATAGGCGCCACAGAGACGGCCCTCCATCTTTTCCTGCTGGATGCGCTGCATGACTTCAAGGGGAGATATCCCGCCATTAGGATTAAAATTCACAATCATACAACGCCAGAGACACTGGGACAGCTTGCCGCCGGGAAACTGGATCTTGCCGTCGTCACCACGCCCTTCAAGCCTCCAAAAAACTTTCGTTGTGAAAATGTATTGGATTTCCGGGAGGTGCTGGTGTCCGGTACACAGTATGGAAGTTTGGCGGACAAGGCCCTGGAGCTGAAGGATATCAGAGACTGTCCCTGGGTCGGACTGGGCAGGGGAACTGCAACCTATGAATTGTATAAGGATTTCTTTATCCGGCAAAAGGTGGATTTTGAGCTGGATATGGAGGTGGCTACATCGGATCTTATGCTTCCGCTGATAGAGAATAATTTTGGAATCGGCTTCGTGGCGGAGGAACTGGCATTGCCCCTGCTAAAAGAGGGGAAACTGGTACAGATACCCATTAAAGGCGATATTCCCCAGCGTTCTATACAGATTGTGTCGGACAGGGAGCGGGGGAGGAGCCTTGCGGCGGATACCTTCTATAAGTATTTGAGTAGCTTGTCCAGTGGCGGGAACAAACGGAATATTTCGATATAAGATCGGAGGCTCTGCCCTGATTTGGCTGCCCGCTTCAGCGGGCAGGAGGGGTGGAAAATGACCATGCTTCAGATATACCCCATGCTGCGCAGCACAAAGAGGAACAATGTCAGAGTCACAGAGCTTAGGAAAGTGGCAGCCACCACCACGCTGGAGGTGAGCACACCCTCATGCCCCATATTTTTGGCCATAATATAACAGCTTACCGTGGTGGGGGCTCCCAGCATGACCAGCAGAGCCACCAGCATCTCCTCTCGAAAGCCCAGCCGGATGGCCAGGGGCAGGAAGATTACGGGCAGGACCACCAACTTCAGCAGCGTGGCTGCGAGGGTGGGCTTTAGCTGCTTTAATGCTCTGCGGCCCTCGAACCCCGCTCCCAGCCCTATCAGGGCCAGTGGGGTGGCCAGCACGGAGATATTGTCGATGGTCTTGGTCACCATCACCGGGAAGGGAATCCGGCAGAGACTGGCGGCCATGCCCAACAGAATGCCCAGGATAATGGGATTTCTGGCGATATCCAGCAGGGACTTTTTCAAGGTTTTCACGGAAAAGCCCTGGGCGGCGGGGCCGGTGAAGGACAGGACCAGCACGGCGGCTACATTATATAAGGGCACGGTGCCGATAATCATCAGCGGCGCCATGCCGGAGGTCCCATAAATATTTTGGATGAAAGCCACACCCAGCACGGCGGCGCTGCTGCGATAGGAAGCCTGGACGAACTCCCCAAGATGTGTACGATCTTTATAGAGAAGCCCGGCCAGAAGCCAGATGGCGCTGATACTGATCAGAGTGGCCAGGAAACAGAAACAGACATATTTTGTGTCCCACACGCTGTAGAAATCGGACTCAGCGATATCCCTAAACAGCAGTACAGGAAGGGTGACTTTGTAATTAAAGGCGTTCAGCGTTTTGATAAAGGGTTCGTCCACCACTTTCATCCTGCGCAGCACATAACCGATTACCATGACCAGAAAGATGGGGATGGTGGCGTTTAAGCTGAATAGCAATTGTTCCATATATATCAGACCTTTCTTCTCCTTGTTGTTGCCATGGACTATCATAGAACGATCCCCGAAAAAAATCAAGCGTATGTAATATTATTTGTTTTATAATAAGGGAAAACATGGTACAATGAATCTGGATCTTCGGAACAGAACCTGAAGAATCCAAGGAGGACTAATATGGCAGGCTATTTATTTGCCCATTTTATCGGCGAACAGAAAGACGGGGAACAGATTTATTTTGCGGTGAGCCGCGATGGGCTGCACTGGAGGGATTTAAATGAGGGAAGACCGATTCTGTATTCGCGAATCGGAACCTGCGGCGTCAGAGATCCTTTTCTGGTGCGTCATCCCGTAACAGGGATGTATTATCTGATTGCTACAGATCTGCGGATTGAGGCAGGAAACGGATGGGAGCAGGCTCAGGAGGCGGGAAGCAGAGATCTGATTGTGTGGGAAACGAAGGATCTGGCGCATTGGAGCCGGGAGCGCGCCTGTACGGTTGGCATCCCTGGCGCAGGCTGCGTCTGGGCGCCGGAGGCGGTATACGACAGGGAAAAGGAAGCGTTTTTGGTGTTTTTTGCATCGAAGGTGAAGCAGGAGGGAGATACACAGGGAAAACACAGGATCTATGCTGCATACACAAAGGATTTTCATGAGTTCTCCAGGACGTTTCTGTATTTTGAGAGGGAGAATCATGTGATTGATACTACGATTCTGCAAAGTGGGGGAAAGTATTTTCGCATATCCAAAGACGAGACCAGCAAGAGGCTGATTTTGGAGGTGGCAGATTCACTGCTGGGTGAATATGTGCGGCTTGACAGCCCTGTGCTCAATGCGCTGGACGGCGTTGAAGGCCCGGAGGGGTATCTGCTGCCGGACGGAAGGACCTGGTGCCTGATTGCCGACCAGTTCCAGGCGGGAAAAGGATATCTTCCCATGGTGTCCAGGAACTTAGGGAAGGAGGACTTTCGGATCCTTACGCCGGAAGAATATGACATGGGCGTCAATAAGAAGCGGCACGGGGGCATCCTGCAGGTGACAGACGAGGAGTACGAGACGCTTGTTCGGTTCTATGGCGGAAAAAATCCATAGCAAATTCTTTCCTTTTGGAAAAATGTGCTTGCATATCTATCCCACATATGCTACTATACTCCTGAAGCATATATTTCTTATCACTTAATGAAGCAATTCACTTTTCAAGATATCGAAAAATCTATGCTTTAAATTCAAAAAGGGACAATTGAAGAGAAGCAGGAGGTTTCGGTATGAGGGGTGAGTCTCCTTCGATATCTCCTGGGCGTCAGGAGGTAAACTGGATTCGGCTGTTTCGGGTGAAGAGCGAGGAGGAGCTGGAAGAGGTGCAAAGCGGGAATGCAGGAGTTATGAGGGCAGTGGAAGAGGTAAGGACAATGAATCTAAGGAAAATGATTAGGACGTTGTATGAGGCACGCCTGAAAGCCCAGAGGGATCGGTGGGCCATAGAGGAGGCTATCAAGGAGGACAGTATGGCGGCAGGGCTGGCTGAAGGAATGGCCCGGGGTATGGCTGAAGGCAAGGCCGAAGGAATGGCCCAAGGAGAGCTGCAGGGAAACAGGCAGGCCATTATGAATCTGCTTGAGGACCTTGGGGAAGTTCCGGAAGATATATGTAGCGCCATCGCCGCACAAGCGAATGCGGAGGTTTTGCGCAGATGGCTTAAATATGCTGCCAGAGCAGAGAATTTTGAGGATTACAGAAAAAGAACAGGCCGGGATGACAGACAATAAAGCATTTTTACAGGCCGGGAGGAAAGAAGTGATTACCGATGTCAGAGAAGGGAATATACATAGGCGTTGCGGCTTTGATGCTGGTGCTGCTGATGACTGCGGCGTTGCTGGCGCTGCGGAGGGCCAGGCGCAGTCGGCCCAGCGGTATGGATTTGATGGAGGGGCATGAGTTTGAGTACTATTGTGCCGATCTGCTGCGCCGGGTGGGTTTTCTGGAAGTGGAGGTCACCCGGGGCAGCGGTGATTACGGCGTAGATATTCTGGCGGAAATGGGGGGCGTGACGTATGCGGTTCAGTGCAAGCGCTATGACGGTCCGGTGGGAGTAAAAGCGGTGCAGGAGGTTTACGCTGGCCGGGACTATTATGACCGCATGGTGGGCGTGGTGATGACCAATCAGTATTTCACCCGCCCGGCGGTGGAGGTGGCCCAGAAACTGAAGATTTTGCTGTGGGATCGCGGGTATCTGGAGAGCATGTTGGAAGAATAAATCAGGGTGTATCTTCCAAGGCATCCTCTAAGCTGGTGAAATCCGAAGGTCCCATGTTCAGAAAGAAAGTATGAAAACGCAGGTCGGTATAGTCCGTTCCCCACAGGGTGCGGGCTTTTTGCTTAAGCTCCAGAATCTCCAGATAGCCCACATAGTATTGAGGATAATTGGCGGGCTCCTCCGCAATGTAGGTGTATATTGCCTGGGCAGCCTCTGGATCGCTGATGCCGAAATTGTTCAGCACAGCGGCAATCTGCCCACAGTCGGCTCCGTCATAGTGAACCATCAAATCCAGCAGGGAATAGAGGCAGAGCAGCAGGCTTCGGTTGGTCTTTTCCGCTTGAATATACCATGTGGCTTCAGGCTGTCCGCTCTCGCCAAGCAGATCGCAGGCATAGTCATAGGCGATAAATTCCACATACAGGGCCCACCCCTCCTGGTAGCCGCCGTAACTCAGCAGCTGGCGCACCGGGTCTGCTCCCTGCTCCGCCAGATAGCGGCGGCTGTAGACAGACTGGTACAGATGGCCGGGATATCCCTCATGGGCCAGGGTGGTGTACAGTTCCAGGGCATCGGGCATATCCTTTTCATTTACATAGATAACATTGGCGGAGGTGTCGTCTAAGGGCGGCGTCAGATAGAAGGCCGGTGCGGTGTAGTCCGCCAGAGAGTCGGAGACGGCCTTGACAGTCACCGTGGGAAGCTGCTGTCCGCCAACTTCCAAGCCGGGAAAGTCCTGGGCCATCCGTTTTTGCAAATCCTCCAGCATCTGTGACGGCTGTGTGTAGGGAAAAGCTGCCAGGCACTCTTCCTGAGCGGAAGGGAGCACACAGGCGGGATGCTCCGTGATCAGCTGGCGCAGGGTGTTAAGCTGAGAGAGCAGCTGATTTTTCAGCAGGTCATAGAGTTCCTCCGGGGAGCGGTAACTGCCGGTCTCGGCGATCAATAGCTGACGGTAATATTCCTGTCCCTCCGGGTAAGCGGCCAGTCCTTGGGGCAGGCCATCGTCTCTCTCCCGCTGTGCTGAAAGCTGCTCTAACCCCTGATCCAGTCTCTCGTAGGCGGGGAGCAGTACAGAGGACAGCAGCTCATTATTGCGGCGAATGGCAACGAGGGCAGTTTCCCGGTCAATCCCCTGACGGGTATACAAGTCGTTCACTCTCTCCTGAAAGGTAGTCTGGAGGAAATGCTCGCCTTGCGCCAAGCTTTCCGCAGTCAATATCTGCCTGCACTGCTGGCGCACTTTTTTTATGGATACCTGGCTCATACCCAGCCCCGCCGCTGTTTTTTCCTGCTCATAGACCAGCAGGCTGTCGTAGTAAGTTCCGGTTTGAGACAGCAGTGTCAGGTAGTCCTCCACATCCCTTGCGGTTCGGAAGGTGTACTCCGCCAGCAGGATGGGCAGCTGGCTCTGCATGCCGGAGGCGGGGGAGAGGGGTTCGTCATAATAGGCGTGGGACTGCATTTCCAGTGAGTTTTCCAGGGAGAGAGCCAGCAGTTTTCGGGCATAGGCATCGTGAGCGTCCAGACCCCGGACGGACATCTTTTTCCAGAAATTCACCTGCTTTTCCATCTCCTCAAGCTGAAGTTCCCTGGAGCCGGGCGTGTAACCTGGCAGCCGAGCCTCATACTCTCGGATGCCGAAATCTTCAGGATGGGCGATGGTGTAATGCATATTCAGGGTGTTATGTACCATTTCCTGGCGAAACAGTTCCTGAGCGGCGCGTCTAAACTTCTCTTCATTGCGGCGGGGACCGAACAAAAGTAAGGTCAGTATGGCGAAGAGCAACAGCAGTCCGGCGCCTGTCAGAAGCTGCCGCCAGGTGAGTTTATGGTGTTTTTTCAAGGCGGACTCCATGAAAGCGGATATTGATGCATTATATGCGGCGGGTATTGTCCATCATTCGGTTTCTTTTCGGAGGGGCAGCGTAAATTAAAATATTTAAAATTTTACTAAACCATATTGACCGAAAGCTGTAAAAGGCACTATACTAGAAATATGGGTACACCTATTCGGTCCGCTGATTGCAGAAAACGGAAAATCTAGTCGGTCGTGAGAATAAATCCTTGCGGCAGCCGCCAGATGGAAATGCAGGCACTTCCACCAGACGCGCTGATCGCGGGAATAAAGAAAACAGGAGGGTAAACATGAGTAAGGAAGCAATTTTGTCGGGAAAGACTGTGCTGGGCATTGAGTTCGGCTCCACCCGCATCAAGGCGGTGTTGGTGGATGAGACCCATCAGCCGGTGGCTATGGGCACCTATGACTGGGAGAACCGTCTGGAGAACAATATCTGGACATACAGTCTGGAAGATATCTGGAAGGGGCTGCAGGGCTGCTATAAGAGTTTGAAAGAGGATGTGCAAGGTAAGTACGGTGTGGCCTTAAGCAAGCTGGGAGCGCTGGGCTTTTCCGGCATGATGCACGGCTACATGCCCTTTGATGGAAACGGAGAACTGTTGGTGCCCTTCCGCACTTGGAGGAACACCATGACCGCGGAGGCTTGTGGCAGGCTGACCCCGGTGTTTAACTTCAATATCCCTCAGAGGTGGAGTATAGCCCATCTGTATCAGGCGATCTTAAGCGGTGAAGAGCATGTAAAGAATATTACTTTCTTTACTACTTTAGCAGGTTACATCCACTGGAAACTGTCCGGGGAGAAGGTGCTGGGCGTGGGCGAGGCTTCCGGCATGTTCCCCATCGATTCCGAGATCTGCGATTTTGACCAGAAAATGCTGGCTCAGTTTGACGAACTGGTGGCGGAGCGTGGCTTTGGCTGGAAATTAAAAGACATTCTGCCCAAGGTGCTGCCCGCTGGTGCGGCTGCGGGTACATTGACGGCGGAGGGAGCTAAGCTGTTAGATCCCGACGGTGAATTGGGGGCAGGTGTGCCCATGTGTCCTCCCGAAGGCGATGCCGGCACGGGCATGGTGGCCACCAACAGCGTGAAGGTGCGCACCGGTAACATTTCCGCAGGTACATCCATCTTCTCCATGGTAGTAACGGAACATGCCCTGAGCAAGGTGCATGAGGAGATCGACATGGTGACCACGCCGGACGGTTATCCTGTGGCTATGGTGCATTGCAATAACTGCACATCCGACCTGAATGCCTGGGTCAATCTGTTTGAAGAGTTTGCGGGAAAATTTGGCATGAAACCGGACAAAAACGAGTTGTATGGCACACTGTACAGGGAGGCGTTGACGGCGGACCCTGACTGCGGCGGCCTCATGGCCTACAACTATTTCTCCGGCGAGCCGGTGACCGGGTTAAACGCAGGGAGACCCATGTTTGTCCGTACACCCGATGCCCGTTTCAGCCTGGCGAATTTCATGAGAAGCCACTTGTACAGCGCCATGGCGGCATTGAAGATCGGCAATGATATTCTGTTAAAGGAGGAGCAGGTGAAGGTGGACTCCCTGATGGGCCATGGCGGACTGTTCAAGACCCCTGTGGTGGGCCAGCAGCTGATGGCAGCGGCCATGAATGCGCCTGTAACTGTGATGGATACCGCCAGCGAGGGCGGCGCCTGGGGCATGGCGGTGCTGGCATGTTTTATGGCGGAGAAGGCATCGGGGGAGACTTTGCCGGAATACCTGTCCCACAAGATCTTTGCAGGCCAGAGCGGCACCACCATTGCGCCTAAGGCGGAAGATGTGGCCGGGTTCGATGCGTTTATCGAGAAGTATAAGGCGACTCTGCCTGCGGAAATGGCGGCCGTAGAGGGGCTGAACTGAGATAGACGCGGGGGCGCCGGGGCCGGCCCATGGGGGAAAACCCCTGTGTAATGCCGGCCCGCGGAGAGGAAACCAATTGAAATAGCAGGATACATGTTCACGGAGAGCATACCGCCCATGCCAGGGTGCGGAGCGGTGTACCCGGAGGGGACATGTGGAATTATAAATAGGGGGATAAGTTAATGTTAGAGGATTTAAAGCAGAAAGTATATGAGGCAAATATGGATCTGCCCCGCTATGGCCTGGTGACATTCACCTGGGGTAATGTCAGCGCCATCGACAGGGAGAGCGGCCTGTTTGTCATCAAACCCAGCGGAGTGGAGTATGACAAGCTAAAACCCGAGGACATGGTGGTTATGGATTTAAACGGCAACAAAGTGGAGGGCAGGTACAATCCCTCCTCGGACACCGCCACCCATCTGGAACTGTACAAGGCATTCCCGGAGATCGGCGGCGTGGTACATACCCATTCTTCCTATGCCACCAGCTGGGCGCAGGCGGGCAGGGATATTCCATGCTACGGCACCACCCATGCGGACTACATCTACGGCGCAGTGCCCTGTGTCAGATGCCTGACCAGAGAGGAGATTGAGGACGCCTACGAGGAGAACACAGGACATCTGATCGTGGAGGAATTTAAGCGGCTGAACAAGGATCCTATGGCAGTGCCCGCTGTGCTGTGCAAGAACCATGGTCCCTTCGCCTGGGGCAAGGATGCCAAGGACGCGGTTCACAATGCGGTGGTGCTTGAGGAGGTGGCCAAGATGGCCTACCGTGCGGAGACCATCAATCCCAGAATACAGCCCGCTCCCCAGGAACTGCAGGATAAGCACTACTACCGCAAGCACGGAGCAAATGCTTACTATGGGCAGAAGGAGCAGTAAAGTTCTGTAACGCACCTGTATGAACAAAGGTTGCTCTATATTGGAAACAAGAGTCATATGCATAGTTGTCATTACAATCACGTTATTCGGCGCGGCCGTTCTTTATTATGAGGAGCCGTGTGATAAATAGATGTAGACACTTTTGGTAACGGAGAGAGTAACGTATAGAGAAAGTCCGATTCTTTGGCAAAAGAATTGGGCTTTTTCTATATGGAGAAGTTTCATGATGAGAGAAAGCAAAAAGTTCGTCTAGAAATTTATTTGGAATAGAAAATAATATATATAATTGCATGCAAGCATATTGACGCCAACACTAATTAAATATATAATATAAGCATGCGATAGACTTGCAATAATACAGACCGTTCTGCATATGATTCGATAACGCTTTATAAAGGAGGAACTTGCTTATGACAGGGAAAATTAAGATGGTATTGTTAGCGATTACTTTGTGTTTGGGAATAGGTTTGCAGAGCATGGGAGCAGTGCAGGCCGCGGTATACTCTGAGGCGTGTCCGTTTTGTGGAACCATGGTAAGCAGAGGTTCATTTACCAGAGTATTAAGTGCGGATTTTATGCAGGTATGCGATATAGAAAAAGATTGTAATATCTATTGGGTGGTTTATGGAGAGTATACAACGGTTACATGCCAAACGCCTAATTGCCAAAATTATGGCAGGGAGGTCAGAACAGACGTATGGAGCCAGCCAGAGCATTATCCAGCAAAGCAATAGGAACATAGATTTAATGCAATAGTCTGTTTAGCGCTTTATAATTGGGGGCTTAGCGTATTCTTTGTAACAGATAAGGAAATTCGTAATATGAGTCATATGGGACGGTCTATTTCTTTAATTTCTAACATCGGTAACATATTCCTATGGACTTTGGGAGCGCCTGAAGTCCATTTTGGATTTAAGGAACGTGTTCTTTCCGGATACGAACTTAGGCGGGATGTTCGCTGAAACCTGACAAGTGAAGCAAAAATCGCGCATCCATCATAGAACGGCGCTGCCATAGACACGGTATGCGGGAAAGGGGGAACTATGAAGTATGGGGCAAAGCTAAGAATATGCGGCCTGTTTCTGTTTTTTTTATCATTAACAATCTGTGCTTGCGGACGGGGTGAGCCCCCGGGCGTCGTCCAGGACACGGAGGAAGATGTTCTGGTGCCTGTGGCGGTATTTCAGGATATGAAATTGCCCGTCCCGCTGGAGGCATTTCGGCTTTTTACGTGCAATGATGAGTGGTTTTATGCTGCCGGTCTTCAATACGACAGTGAAAAACAGAAAGGCTGCTGGTATATCTACCGGGGCCGGGCGGCGGATGAATTTATGGCGGAGAAGTATGTGGCACGAGAGGGTACTAATCTTCTGACTCTGCTGGCGGACAGGGAAGATTGCTGCTATTTGTACATGCAGGAGAAAAACGGAGACTTTTTTCTGGAAAAATATGACGCTGGCGGAGAATTATCCTGGCATACGGATTGCGAGGCATCGGAACTGCTGCACAAGGGGGAACGTCTCACGGACGGAATTGTTACAGAGGACGGCAGAGTGATACTCTATGATTATGGCGCGGGCGGCAGCGCCTTTGTATTTGGGGCGGAGGGTGGTCTTCAGGGAATTTCCACGCCGGATCTGGACAGCCTGGAAGGAATCGTAGAAGGGCCGGAGGGCCGGATATACGGATTCTGTATTACAGGGAAGGAACCGCTCTTTGTAAACATAGAGGATTCGGAAGAGAGATTTGTCTGTCCGATGACGCCGCTGCAGGCGTATGGGGGAGGCGAGGACGGAATCTATCTGCGTACCGGCGACGGGCTTTGGAAATATAGTCCGGAGGACGGGGAGATAGAGCGGCTGTGGCTGTGGGATGATGAATATGTGCAGATTGACGGCAGTCAGGTGTGCCGTATTTCCAGAGGAGAGAAAACCATAAACCTGACATGCCAAAGGCCGGCCAGAAAGGGGATGGACTGGAAGGGCGGTACAATCACCTTCGTTTCTGTGGGCTTTGAAAGCAGCCAGGATTATCCGGAGAAACAGCCAGTCACTATAAGCCGGTCCTTTTACCAGGCCAATGACGAATACAGTTCCCACCACATGGACGAACTGGTGCAACAGTATAACAGGCAGAGCAGGAAATACAAGGTAGTGATACTTTCGCCGGATGAAGATATGCTTTCTGATAACTCCCGGTTTGAGCTTTTCGGGGCGCTGGAGATGCAGCTTGTGCGGGGCCAGGGACCAGATCTGATCGAAGTGCAGGGGCTGAATGTGGACAATCTGGCGGCCAAAGGGGCCCTGGAAGATTTGACCCGTTATTATGAGTCCAGTGATGTGGTCGGTTCCGAAGATATTCTGGAGTCTGTCAGGAAAGCCGGCATGGTGGCGGGGCGGGATACGGTGGTGATCCCGGCCTTTCATCTGCGGACATTGCGCTCTAAGGAGAAAGTGGATGCCGACGACTGGACGCCCCTGCGCTTTCTGGAGACGATGCAGGGGGACGGTGAACTTATATTTCCGGTGGCCAGTCAGAGGGATGCGCTCTGGTACTGTATGGGGGTGAGCCTTGGAGAGCATTTCGTTGATTATGAGAAGAGGGAATGCTATTTTGACAGTGAAGAGTTTCGAACGGTATTGGAGGCATGCGGCAGCTGGGAGGCGGGGCGGTCGCATGTTCGAGCGGCGGGCAATTTGGAGGTGGGAGCAGAGCAGGCAGGGACGATAAGCAGAGAACAGAGGGGATCGGAAGCGAAATGGCTGCTTAATCAGGTAGTGATCAATAATATGTTTACTCTGTTAGCATACAACAAAAAAGGCATATACTGGCCCGGATATCCCGGATGGAACGGGGCCGAAACCCAGCTTGGCATAATGGATGGATTTGTCATGAACAGTGCGTCAGAGAATAAGGAGGGCGCATGGGATTTTCTGGAGTTTCTGCTGTCCAAGGAACTGCAGGACAGTATAGACTGGGGATTCCCGGCGAGACAGGACAGCTTTGAGGACTACCTGGCCTCTTCCTATATGGCGAAAGAGGACAGTTCCCTGGAGTTTGGCTATTTTATAGAGACTACCCAGCAGCCCGGACAGGAGGATTATGATATCATATGGGAGATGCTGGACCGTGCCGTGTACCGCCCCGCCGGATTCTACTTCAACGATAATCCCGTCCGGGTCATTCTGGAGGAGGAAACAGGAATGTACTTTGCGGGAGACGCTACTCTGGAGGAGACTGTGAGAAAGATACAGAGCCGGGTGACACTGTATCTCAGCGAAATGTGATATTGTGCCAAAGGGTATAACCCCACTGGTGATAAAAATATTATGTGCCCGAACACATTCAAGAAATTTTGCCGCTTTGTATAGACGGGAAACCTATTTTATGCTAGTATAAAAGACAGAAAAAGATTGTGCCGCCAGGGGGTGGCAGAAGGAGGAGCAATGAACAATTTAGAGCTGAAAAAGCATGCTAATGACGTTCGCAAGGGCATTGTCACTGCGGTTCACAGTGCGAAGGCAGGACATCCCGGCGGATCACTGTCAGCGGCAGACATGTTTACATTCCTGTATTTTGAGGAGATGAATATCGACCCGAAGAATCCGAAAAAGGAGGACAGGGATCGTTTCGTATTGTCCAAGGGCCATACGGCTCCCGGTCTGTACTCAGCCCTGGCCAACAGGGGCTACTTCCCGGTGGAGGATCTGACCACCCTCCGCAAGCTGGGATCCTACCTGCAGGGACATCCCTGTGTACACATCCCCGGTGTGGATATGTCCTCCGGATCTCTGGGACAGGGCATTTCCGCAGCAGTGGGCATGGCGCTGGGCGCAAAGCTGGATAACAAGGATTTCCGTGTATATACCGTACTGGGCGACGGCGAGTTGGAAGAGGGCCAGGTGTGGGAGGCTTCCATGTTTGCCGGGCATCGCAAGCTGGACAATCTGTGTGTGATCGTGGACAATAACAATCTGCAGATCGACGGCCCTATTGACCAGGTCTGTTCCCCCTACCCCATTGACAAGAAATTCGAGGCGTTCAATTTCCATGTGATCAATATTGATGCCCATGATTTTGACCAGATCAGAGCCGCGTTTAAGGAGGCTAGGGAGACCAAGGGTATGCCCACCTGCATCGTGATGCACAGCTTAAAGGGCAAGGGTGTCTCCTTCATGGAGAACAGTGTGGACTGGCACGGCAAGGCTCCGGGTGATGAGGAGTATGCGGTGGCTATGGCCGATCTGGATAAGATCGCGGCAGAATTAGAGAAGGAGGGTCAGGCGTAATGGCAGACACAATCAAGAAAATCGCAACTCGTGAAAGCTATGGCAATGCGCTAAAGGAGTTGGCCGAGGAGTTTCCCCAGCTGGTAGTGCTGGATGCCGATCTGGCAGCTGCCACCAAGACAGGGATTTTTAAGAAGGCTTATCCCGACAGACATATCGACTGCGGCATCGCGGAATGCAACATGGTGGGCATTGCGGCAGGGCTGGCGTCCGTAGGCAAGATTCCCTTTGTGAGTTCCTTTGCCATGTTCGCGGCAGGACGTGCCTATGAGCAGGTGCGCAACTCTGTGGGATATCCCCATTTGAATGTAAAGATCGGCGCGACCCACGCCGGCATCACCGTGGGTGAGGACGGCGCGACCCACCAGTGTAATGAGGATTTGGCGCTGATGCGGACCATCCCCGGCATGGTGGTAATGTGCCCTTCCGATGATGTGGAAGCCAAGGCGGCAGTGCGCGCTGCTTTGGAGTATGAAGGTCCCGTGTACATCCGGTTCGGCCGTGCCGCAGTGCCTGTGATCAATGACAAGCCAAATTATAAGTTTGAGATCGGCAAGGGCACCGTGGTGAGAGAAGGCAGCGATGTGACCATCGTGGCCACTGGCATCTGTGTGGATTCCGCCCTGGGGGCGGCGGAGAAGCTGGCAGCGGAAGGCGTCAGCGCAGAGGTGGTGAATATCTGCACCATCAAGCCTCTGGATGAGGAGATCATTTTAGGCAGCGCTAGGAAGACGGGCAAGGTAGTAACCGTGGAGGAGCATTCCGTTATCGGTGGCTTAGGCAGCGCGGTGTGTGACTGCCTGTGCGCGAATCTGCCTACTCCCGTGAAAAAGCTGGGTATGCAGGACGTGTTCGGCGAGTCCGGTTCCGCCGCGGCCCTGGTGGCAAAGTATGGCTTGGACGCAGAGGGCGTGTACAAGTCGGTTAAGGAATTTTTGTAAGACAGGATGAAAAGGGAGCTGTTGCGGAAGCAACAGCTCTTTGTCTATGCGGGCAGGTGGATTTACAATTAACAATTTCTTAAGAAATTTTAAGAATTAATAGAGGATTATGATGCAATTTCATGCTATACTGAACTCATAAACGACAGAGAAAGAGGGTAGGATACAGAAAATGGGGGCAGTGTATAACGAGAATGATGAACTGGATTTTACATTCTTGCGGCAAAGCGCGAAGCAGCAGCCGAGAGGAGCGGCAGCGGGGCGGCGGATAGATGACAGTGAGAGGGATCAGATGGCAAATCTGATATCGGAACGCAGGCAAGGGCGAACCGGCCAGGGCCAGGCGCTCCGGGGCAGGCAGGGACAAATTGTGCAGGGCAGAAGCAGGCAGGGACACACTGTGCAGGGCAGAAGCAGGCAAGGACACACTGTGCAGGGCAGACGCGGTCAAGGACAGACAGTGCAGGGCTGAAG
>CAMWTF010000013.1 GCA_947177105.1 uncultured Lachnospiraceae bacterium
ACACCGGGGTTACGGCGGAGTTTGGAGACCGTTTCCTGACTCTCTCCACCTGCTCCTACCATGTGGACCGGGGCCGTTTCGTGGTGGTGGCCCGGGAGACCGGCTGCGAAAGCAGCTATGCCCCTTTCCGCTGATTCTTTCGGATATGGTACCAGCCGCCGCGCATCTCTGCAGTACCTTGTGCGGGCCAGGCAACATTGACTCACATACACAGATTACTAAATTAGGAGGTTATGAACATGAAGAAACTAAAAACTATTGTTTCCCTGTTGGCGGTGGCAGCCATGCTGCTTCTGATGCCGAGCACAGATCATCTGCGGGTATCCGCCGCGGAGCCTGTCACCTACTCCCTGAAATATGTGGAGGCTAATAATGAATGGCGTTTCCATGTGGGCCCCTGGGACGACAACAATCCCGGCCACAGGGAACTGTACTATCTGAAGGAATCCATAAAGGACGGCGATATCATTGTGGTTGAGGGCGGCGATCAGGGCCTTACCCTGGAGTTGCCGGTAAACCTCAGCAACATCACTTTCAACCATACGCACCTCGCCGTCATTACCGCCAAGAGTGTGGAAAACGTATATGTGCTGCGGGACAGCGTGGCTGCCATCAACGGCGATGTGACCAATGCTCATGTGTATGACAATGCCGTGGTAAATTTCAACGACAACGTGAAAAACCTCTATATCACCAAGGAGATCTGCGGCCAGCAGACCATCGTTGTGGTGGGCACTGTGGACTATGTAAAGACCGGGGATGCCGAGAAGGTATACAATGAAATGTACAATTTTCAGGCCAATTCCTTCCGGCAGGAAGAGGGCCTTCTGAAGACAGATGCCAGCAAGTACAGCACGGTTCCCGTTCCGACTGCTCCGGTTGTTCCCGGGGATCCGGCCGCTGCCCTTCCGGTTGTTCCCACTGTTCCTGTGGATCCGACAGTTACTGTCCCGGTTGTTCCCACGGCTCCCGTGACGCCTGTAGCTCCTGTGGTTCCGGTAACACCTGCCGACAGCCTGTATGACAATGTGCCCAAAACCGGAGAGCCTCTTGCCCTGCCCAGCCTGCTGGTCATCGGCGCAGGCATTTGCTTCGGCGGAGCATATCTTTTAAAGAGGAAAAGCGCTTAGCCGCCCTGTGAATAAGTAGTTGTAAAGGGTCAGCCCCCATAAGGAGGACTGACCCTTTATTTTCTCAGACAATCAAATACTATTTTATCAGCTCCGACAGCGGCTTGAAAGTATATCCCATCTCTTCCCATTTTGTCAGAAGTTCATCCATGATCTCCCCGTTGGTCTGGGAGGTGCTATGTAAAAGTACGATGGCCCCGGGATGTATCCGGGACAGCAGTTTGTCAAAAGCCTCCTCATGGGTGGGCTGCTTATCCTGATACCAGTCCACATAGGCCAGGCTCCAGAAAAAGGTAGTATAACCCAGTTCCTTTGCCATCTGCAGATTCTCCGTACTGTACTTTCCCTGGGGCGGCCTGTAATAGGCTGTCATCTCCTGCCCTGTGATCTCCTTATACAGCGCCGCCACATCATTCATCTCCTTGGCAAAAGCTTCCTTATCCGAAATACTGGACATGTCCGGGTGATGGTATGTATGGTTTCCCACGGTGTGCCCCTCTTCCACCATCCTCTTCACCAGCTCCGGCGCAGACTCCAGATAATGTCCCACCACAAAGAACGTGGCTGGGGCATTGTGCTTTTTCAGCGCATCCAATATCGGTTCTGTGTTGCCGTTCTCATAGCCCGCGTCAAAGGTCAGGTAGATCACCTTATCCTGAGCATTTCCCACATAGTAGGCGTTGTACTTGGCCAGCTCCGCCGCGGATACATTGCCGCTTGGCTGACTGCCCTCCTGTCCAAATCCCAGTCCCCAGTTCTCCGGCGACTGTGCTATGGCGGAGGTCGCCATCACGCCCTGGGTGGCGGCTCCCACCGCCCTTCCCAGCAGAAACATGGCCAGAAGGAAAACCGCTGTCAATGCTATCTTGGGATAGTTGAGTTTCTTCCAGTCCACATCCTTCCAGCTAAAATTTTTCATTCGCTCCAGCATCATAACTCCTGATACTTTTTGTAGCTAATATATGTATAGCCAGGGAAAAAAAGACCATGGGTCCGCCGCCCTTAATTCAGCTCTGCGATTCTTTTGACGGTATCGCCCCTTTATTTATTTTGCTGTTCTTCTCCTGATCCAGATGGAACCAGCGCTCCAGTCTGCTTCTGGGAAGAAAATAGTTTACCAGAAGCGCAATAATCACACCTACACCCGTGTCAATCATGCGGTGGATCGCATAGTCTATATGGTGCGCCGGCGTATTAAACAGGATAATACACAGCACTACACCGCCCGGTTGTACACCTCCAGGCCAGTGAAACATCACACACATGGAGATCAGGGCGATAATCCCCAAAAATACCATGGGGAGGCGCAGCCAATAGCATCCTTCCGGATAAGCAAGATGCTCCAGCCAATATAGCCCCAACCCGATAAATCCTCCTATGACTGTACCGAAGAAGCGGTTTCCCCCGCTGCGGCGGGATTCTTCCATATCCGCACCCATGCCGAAAATGGCCCCGATACAGGCAAAGGTAGGATTGCTGTTAGGCAGAAAGGCATAGAGCAGCGCAGTGAACACTGCCGCCAGAGCCGTCTTTATGCTGCGAAAGCCCAGCCCCGGAATCGGGGCATGTACCGGATTATGCTGTTCTGTGTGATGATCTATATGCGTTGTCCCATGTGACTCTATATGTTGTTGCTCCTCATATTGTGCGGCTTGCCTTCCCACACCTTGTACGGTCTGTTCTTCCACGTTTTGCGCAGCCTGCCCTTCCATTCTTTGCGCAGTCTCTTGTTCCAGACTTTGGGCGATCTGCTCTTCCTTGCTCTGTACAGTCTGTTGTTCCACGCTTTGCGCAGGCTGCTGCCCTGCGCTCGGTTCCTTATTCAGATTCATGATGATTCTCCACCCCATTCCATATTAGGCAACTTCATCTGAAGGTTCTGCCTCTGATCACTCCAGCATCATTTTAATGATTTCTTTGTCTGTCTGGTGCATACCCACCTTTCCGATATATCCCACACAGCTGATGGTTTCTCCGGCATCTTCTTTCAAAATTCCAGTGTATGCCTCATACTCCTTGTTCTGCATGGCCAGGTAATGCGCCATCATGGACGCGTCCAGACTGGACGCGATTTTTGCCGCGCAGGAAATCTTGGCGCCGTCGCAGATGATGCCGGGAATGTTGGCCAGGGTGTTGTCAATGGTGGCCTTTATCTGCGCAAGCGTTCCCCCGGCCATGTATGTAATGGCCGCGGCCGACGCGCAGGAGGCGGACACGGCCCCGCAAAAAGCCGATAGCTTACCAATAAATTCCTTCTGATATATGGTAAGCAGGCTGGCAAATACCAGGGATCGATACAGCTTTTCCAACGGGATATTCTTCTCTCTGGCATACACAATCACCGGAACCGAGGAGGCAATGCCCTGATTGCCGCTGCCGGAGTTGATAATAACCGGCATATCACAGCCGCCCATGCGGGCCTCAGATGCGGCTGCCGCGAACGCTTTCATACGGGTGACCACCCCATCCGCATAGGATCCTCGGATCACACGTCCGATCCCAATGCCATAGTCCCCGGAAATCCCCTCATATGCTATGTCCATATTATAGCGAATCTGCCGCTCATAGATATCCCGTATCAGCGCCAGATCCACCTCGTCCGCAAAGTTCTTGATGGTCTCCAGGGTAAGGCCGGATCGGTCGGTGGAATAGCCCTTGGCCGCTAACTCCTTTGCTTTTTCAAAGATTACATTGCCATCCCGGGTAATGGAAACCACATTGGTGTGGGTATGTCTTACCTCCACCTCCACGGTATGTCCCGCCGCAGATAACGCAATGATAAAATGAAGGGGTATCTCGGAATCCAAAAACTCCACCTTGCAGCATCCCTTTTCCAAAAGTTCTCTGGTGCGGCTCCTCTCCGCCTCACCCGCCTTTTCCAGCACTTCCATGCCGGCGGAGGCATCTCCCGCCAGTCCGCCCAATATACATGCCGTCTCAATGCCTGTCAATCCGCCCGAATTGGGAATTGTTACACAGCGCACATTTTTAATCATATTTCCGGAGCATTTGGCTGTGATCCGCTCTGGCTCACAGCCCAAAACTTCTCTTCCCCTGGCGGCAGCATAGGCCAGGGCAATCGGCTCCGTACACCCCATAGCGGGAACCAGTTCCTCCCTGATAATACTTATAAACTCGTCCTGTAATTTTTTTTCTAACATGTTACCTTGATCTCCGTATGTATTGCGCGAATATTATCGAATTTGCCGCAAAAAGAGGCGTCTCCCGCCTCTTAGTTTTCAATTCCCTTTTTGGGCAGACACCGGATAACTTACGCGATGCCGCTCAATTCCTGGTACAGCCTCTTTGCGTAGCTGTCCGTCATGCCGCAGATGGAGTCCGTCACCAGCAGAAGGCGCAGATACAGCTTTTCCTCCGGGCTTTTGTCCCGGCTGTAATATTGGTAAATCGCTTTATAGTTGTCGGATACCAGTGTCATAAGCTTGGCCTGCACCGCCGTCATAGGCTGTCCGCTGTCATACACTATGGCGGCGTCCACAAAGCGCTCCAGCAGGAAGTCCATAATAGTCTCCGCGGCGATTTCCAGCTTGTAGATCGGCTCTGAGACAAAGGCATACCGATAGGCAATATCCCCCAGGGCATCCGCCATCCTGGCCCGGTCTTCCCCTGTCAGCAATTCCTTCCTGTAGGTTCCCGCCATAATCTCCCTGTAATTCCGCGCAAAATTATCCGTGGCGCATGCCAGCAGTTCCCCCTGTATATAGACAATCCAGTTCTGCACCGCATAAGCCTCCGGGTCAGATACCCCTCGCTCCTGGCCCTTGCCATATCTTTTCTCCAAGGCATCTACCAGCCCAAAATACTTCTCTCCCGCCTCCAGCTTCTGCCCGCAGGCCCGCAGTTCCGACACAAGCTGCCGATAGGTAATGCAGCCTTTTTTAAAGGCATCCTCCACATCCGCCGTCTTGTAGGCGATATCGTCCGCCGCTTCCAGCACAAAAGCCAGAGGATGCCTGTGTCCCGCCGTACCCAGCGTCTGCTGTATCTGCTGAAACAAGTCCTGCTCCGCGTAAAAGTAACCCATCTTCTTTGTGCGGATATCCCCGCTTTCCCTGTCAATTTCCAGAGAAGAAACCGGATATTTGATAATCGTGCCCAACAAAGCCTGGGTCAGGTTCATGCCATGCGCATCCACCAGATAGTGAAGCTTACTTACCAGCCGCAGTGCCTGGGTGTTTCCTTCAAACTCATAGAAATCCGCCTGCATCTGCTCAGTCAGCAGTTCCTTCAGGGGCCTGCCCTGCAGCACAAACCGTCCCATATGCGCCCTGAACCATTCCCGGATCACCGTCTCTCCGAAATGCCCAAAGGGAGGATTCCCAATATCGTGCAGCAGCCCGGCGCATTGCAGAATATCACAGATATATCCCTGATACTCCGGCTTAAAATCCGGATCTTTTACCTCCTGCAAAATCTTTCGGGAGATGTTCTGTCCCAGGGATTTGCCAAAGGAAGACACTTCCAGCGAATGGGTGAGCCTGGTGCGGATAAAATCGCTCTTATCCAGCGGAAACACCTGGGTCTTGTCCTGCAGCCGCCGGAAAGAGGCGCTGCCGATGATCCTGTGATAGTCCTTCTCATATTCCGTTCGCAAATCTTCCGCCCCGGCTCTTGCACGTCCCGGCCGTATCCGCTCGTCGCTCAGCAACCTGCTCCACTCCATGGCAGCCTTCCTCCTGTCTCCTTTATCCCAAAAACGCTTTCTTTTTACGCACAGGCTGTAATCAGCTTGTAACGGATAATTGTTTCTGTGAATCCTTATCCCTGCAAGCCTCTGGCCTGGCGGTCCATATCCTCCACCACGATATCATATATCTCCCCCAGGCCCGCACAATATTCCAGTACCTGCCAAGGCTCGTTGGTATGAAAATGAATCTTAATCAACTCATCATCTCCCACTGCCAGCAGACAATCCCCTTTAAAATGCTCTGTGAAATAGTCATTGATGGCATCCTCATCCAGATCATGCCCCTCAATCAACAACTGTGTGTCATAACGAAATTCCAATGATTCCATAATTACCCCTTTCCTGCATATCGCAGGCCGAGCCTGCAATACTGCGTTAATGCGTATTTGGAAGTTTTACTTCCAAACTTACCTCTTCGTGAATATCGCTGGCTTTGCCTGCGATATTCCTTAATGCGTATTTGGAAGTTTTACTTCCAAACTTACTTTCCTTGTTTTCTAACTCTGCTGCATATTACACTGCCTGAATATCCTCATCAGCATAAATACAGCAGCCGCAGCCAGCACCATCTCCGCAAAGGGCTGGGCATAGGGCAGGCCGTACAGGGGGAACAGCCAGTTTAAGATAAACAGGGCCGGAATCTCCAGCACAATCTTGCGCATCAGGGCAAAGACAAGCGCGTTTTTGCCCTTTCCCAGAGCCTGGAACACGCCCACGGCCAGAAAGTCCATACCCAAAAACGGCATGGACAGACAAAAGCCCCGCAGGAATTTTGTTCCATAGGCTATGATGGACTCGTTCTCCATAAAAGCCCTGGTCAGCCCCGCCGAGAAGATCCAGAACAGAGCCATCACACAAAACAGCGCCGGGATCATCAATTTTATGGCAAAGGTGATGGCCTTCTTCATCCGTGGATGGTTGCCGCTGGCATAGTTATAGCTGATAAGCGGCATGATACCCTGGGAGAAGCCCAGCGCAATCTGCAGCGGCACCATGCTGATCTTCTGGGATATACCCATGGCCGCCACCGCGTCCGCTCCGTACTCCGAGGTGAAATTGTTCAGTATTGTCATGCCCGTCACATTCAGCAGATTCTGAATGGACGCGGGAATGCCCACGCCGCAGATACCCAGCACAATGGCCGTGTTCCAGCCCAGCATCCGGGGGTTTACGCAGACATAGGTGGTTTTCCGCTTCACATACAGCAGCACGAAGAAATAAGCACATGCCACGCAGTTGGATAAAAAGGTGGCCAGGCCCGCTCCCGCCGCCCCCATATCAAGTCCCCAGGGCATGATAAAGATGGGATCCAGCACAATGTTCAGCAGACAGCCGCTCATGGTGCCTATGCTGGCATGGAGGGACGCCCCCTCAGAGCGCACCAGATAGGCCAGCACCACATTCAGTATGGCCGGTATGGCCCCGCAGGACACGGTCCACAGCATATAAGCCGCCGTGGCGGGCGTGGTCACTTCGTCCGCCCCCAGCATAACCAGCAGCGGACTTTTCAGCGCCGTGCAGAGGGCGGCAAACACTGCGCCGCAGAAAAGCGCGCAATAGAAACCGATGGCCGAACTCCTGCGCACCATATCGTACTCCTTGCGCCCCAGGGCACGGCTCATCATGCTGGAGGTGCCCACGCCAAACAGATTATTCACCGCGTTGAAAGCCAGCAGCACCGGAGCCGCCAGCGTCACGGCGGCATTTTGCAGAGGGTCGTTCAGCATTCCCACAAAATAGGTGTCCGCCAGATTGTACAGCACCATCACCAGACTGCTCAGAATCGTGGGAATGGCCAGCTTTGCCACAGCCTTGGGGATGGGCATGGATTCAAACAAAAAATTCTTATCCGCTGATTTCGTATTCAGATATGGTCACCTCCTGTTTCCGCGTACCTGCTTTGCTCCGGCCACGGAATAGTAGCACTTGTCACAGAGTGAGCTGCGGGCTCCAATGGGCAGCAGCTTGCCGCAGTAATTGCAGCGGCGCAGGTAAAAGGTCTTGCTCTTGCCCAGCTCCGCCAGAATGATGTCCTCCGTCTTTAAGCGTTCCTCCACCACCCGGTTTTCATCCATGATTTTGCCGAAACGTACTGAGAACTGGTTGTACAGATCCAGCAGCTTGTAATAGGTCTCCGCCCGCTCCAGCCGGGTATCCCCCCTGACATCATCAAAGACCGGAAACTTGATGGACACATCCGCCGTGTAAGTCCTGCAGTAATACCGCCACATAGCCATGCATTTTTCATTTCCCAAATCCACATCACAGGAGATCATATTGTAGAGTTCCCGCTTGTCCTCAAAGCCCGCGATGCTGTCCCGGATTCCATAAAGGTTCCTATACTTGATCAGCATCTCCTTGATGTCCATCTTGCGGTAGACATCCAGATTGGGCTTGATATTGTACCAGGAGGTCAGAATCTGGTCTATGGGCTGGTCAATGTCCAGCAGCACCTGGGGAAATCCGATTATGGCATACTCGATGGTGTGCTTCATAGGATATACACGCTTTATATGCTCCAGCCCGGCCTCGGTGGTAGCTGTCACATAACCCACATCATACATGCCCCTTCGTCCCGCCCGGCCCGCAATCTGCCGCACCTCAAACTCACTTAAGGGGCGTCTCCCCTTGCCGTCAAATTTCATGTGCTCCATAAATACGATACGCCGAATGGGAAGATTGACTCCCAGGCCGATGGCATCCGTGGCTACCACCACATCATTTTCCCCGTTTAAAAACATCTCAAACTGTTTCCTGCGGATCTGAGGAGGCAGGTTGCCGTAGATCACACTGGCCCTCACCCCCTGCAGCTCCAGCCTGGCCGCCACGTCCAGCACCATCTTTTTGGAAAAAAGAATCAAGGCGTCTCCCTTGGTCAGATCATTGTCGATATCGAAGGGCCTGTCCTCAAATACCAGCTCCGTGTTCCTCTCATGACGCACGATATCATATTTCGCATGGCAGCGCTTTAAGATGCGGCGGATGATGTTCTCCGCCTCCGGCGCCATGCAGATATGCACCTCTTTGGCCTTGATGCCCATGACCAGCCGGGACCAGGCATGTCCCCGAAAAGGATCGCTGATCATCTGCGCCTCGTCGATGACAGCCACATCGTATTCCGCATCCAGATCCACCATCTCCGCCGTACAGGCCATAACCCGGCTGTCCATTGCAATATGCTGTTCCTCCCCGGTTACCATGGAACAGGGAATCTCCGCCGCCCGCAGTTTGTCGTAGATCTCCAGGGCCAGCAGACGCAGGGGACCGGCATATACGCCGCATTTGGCCTTTTTCAGCCGCTCCACGGACTCGTAGGTTTTGCCGCTGTTGGTGCCTCCGATATGCAGAATGAAGCGTCTCTCCATGGCCAGAGCCTGGTGTACTCCATCTCCGCGTCGGTCTGCACCATTCCCAGTATGGCCTTGCGCAGTTCCTTCTCCGAAGCCTTCAGGTATTTGTTGTACAATTCGCTGATGCCTGAAAGCACCAGATTGATCTCCGTGTGCTCCAGCAGATACCCCGCAAATCTCTCACTGTGGGCACAGCTGTCAATATAGGTAAGTTCCATGGAGATGATCTGCCGTTTTGCTTTCTCCATATTCTGCAGCTGGGCGGCATTGTTCCGGCCCTGATAGAACTTAAGCAGCGCCGCGCACTGCCGCTTGGGGCTGGCCGTCAGGGCCTTGCCGTTATCCAGCCTGGCCTCTATGGTGGTCCGCATTTCCCTGGCTCTGTTTCCAGCGCTGCGCATGTCCTTGATTTTACTCTCATGAAAACTCAGGAAATCGGCATCATACCGTTTCCTGAGTTCATCTTTTACATTCGGTGATATACTCATAAATTCCTCTTTACAATTTGCTGAAATGTGCCGCTTCCTGACCGAGCTGCTGCGCCACCTGATTATTGCTCTCCATCTGCGCGGTGACATGATCCATGAGCTGAACCAGCGCATTGGCGCTGTCCGCCGTGTTGCTGATTCCGTCCGCACTCTCCTCCACAGCCACAGAGATACCCTCCATCGCCTCCTTGATGCCATCCATCAGACTGCTGATATTCTCTGCCATCTCATGGAACTGTTCCACCACCTGATGGATATGTCTGGCGTCATCATTATATTGCCGTCCTGCTCTTACATAGCCGTCATAATCCGGCAATATCTGCTCATTGACATAGGCCACTATCCGATTGGCGCTCTTGACCAGCTCACCCACGGCGGCCATTACCATATTATTGATATTCTGAATGTTGCCGGCAGCCTCTCTGCTGGAATCGGCCAATCCCCGAATCTCAGTGGCCACTACGGCAAAACCTTTTCCTGCCTCCCCTGCTCTGGCGGCCTCAATGGAAGCATTCAGCGCCAGCAGGTTGGTCTGGCTGGAAATACTCAGTATCTGGGATGTCAGATCTTCCACCTGCCTCACGCTCTCGCTGTCCTTGATGGCCCGCTCCAGGTCGGTGATAATACCAGTGACCAGATTTGTGGTATTCTGCTTATTGTCAATCGCCGTCGCCTCAAGCACACCTGCCCGCTGCTGCATTTCTTCCGCATAGTAAAGCAGCTGCTCAGAGGCATTGTTCAGCTCTCCGATGCTGTCTCCCACCCTTCCGGTATTGTCGTTGACTGTCACTGTCGTGGCCGACATTTCCTCCATAGCCGCAGACAGTTCCTCCATTACGGAAGATATATCGCAGGTAGTGCTGTTGACCTGATCCACACTGCCTGCCACCTCCCCGGAAATCTGATCCAGGCGCAGGGAATTCTCTGTGATTTTCTTCATAATATCCTGAAGAGACGCGATAAAACCATTGACTCCGCTGCTCAGCTGCCCGATCTCGTCCCTGCCCTGCACTGACACCCGCGCAGTCAGATTGCCCTTGCCGTCATCAATATCCTTGATGATTTGCGCCAGTTCTTTTTTCATCCTGTCAATGGGACGGTTCAGCTCCATGACACAGATCAGCAGAGCCAGTATAAACAGTACCAGCGCCAGGCCCAAAAACACTGCCGCAAGACTGATGCTGCTTTCGTACACTGCCTCCAGCTGGCGCAGCGAAGCCTCCATGTCCTCCGTCTTACCTGCGATAATCTCATTGATGGATGATGCGATATTGCTGCTGGTGGTATTGATTGCCCCGCGCAATTGGTTCATAGCCATCTTCTGATTGCCGTTTTTGCTATAGTTGATCGCCTGTTTACAGCTGGGAAGAAAAAGCTGATAAGCCTCCCCGAAAGCCTGGAATGCCTCCGCTTCCTCGCTGCCCTCCTCCAAGACTGCCTCTATCTGCGCCGACAGCTGTCTGATTGTCTCCACATGTCCCTTGTATTCCGCGTCGTAGGCGCTCATTTCCTCCTCGTCCGAAGCCAGCACATGAGCATATACGGAACCCTTTAAACTTTCAAACTCTTTGGCCAGGCTATTTAAGTTTATTACGCTGGTCATATAATTACCAGAGATCTCATTGCTGGCATTATACATCTGTCTGGCAATATACCAGCTGGACAACGCCGCAAAAACCATGACGATTGACAAAATCGTTATCGGCAGCAGAACCTTCACTTTTAAATTTACATTTTGGAATATACGCATCTTCTTCTCCTTTGGGCAATCCCTGTGACCAAACAACTATTTCCCGGCGCTACCGCAGCCAGCGGTTCAGCACCTCCATCAGGCGGCTCAGATCAATGGGCTTAGCCATATGCTCGTTCATGCCGGAGGACTTGGCCGCCTGAATATCCTCCGCAAAGGCGTTGGCCGTCATGGCCACAATGGGAATATATCTGGCATCCTTGCGTTTCAGCGTCCTAATGGCACAGGTGGCCTCGTAGCCGTTCATCACCGGCATCTGTATGTCCATGAGCACCAGGTTATAATACCCCTGCTCCGACGCGGCAACCATATCCACCCCGATACTTCCGTTCTCCGCAGTTTCTACCTCCAAACCCACCATCTGCAGGATCTCCGTGGCGATCTCCCGATTCAACTCATTATCCTCCACCAGCAACACTCTCTTGCCTGTAAAATCCTGCTCCAGGTTCTTCTCCAGTTCTGTCCCTGGCTGTTCCGGCTCCGACGGCTCTGAATCAGCCACCAGACTTCGGAGGACGCTCACCAATCTGCTCTTGAACAGAGGCTTGGTGATAAAGGCATCCACGCCTGCCGCCCTGGCCTGCATCTCGCACTGCGACCAGTCATAGCCCGACAGAATGATAATGAACACATCCTCCCCCACCCGGCGGCGAATCTCTCTGGCCGTCTCTATGCCGTCCATCCCCGGCATCTTCCAGTCCAGAATCACGGCAAAGTAATCCTCCTTACGCCTGCGCGCGCCTTCCACTCGCTCTATGGCCTCCTCTCCGGAAAACACACCCTCGCTGTGCAGTCCCAGTTCATCCAACATAAGGCAGGTGCTCTGGCAAGCGATCTCATCGTCATCCGCCACCAGCACCGGCAGCTTGATCAATTCCGCCAAAGAAACCGCGTCCGTCTCCTGGTATTTTAACAGGATCTGCACCCTAAAGCATGAGCCCTTATCCGGTCGACTTTCCACCTGAATATCACCCCCCATCATACGGATGATATTTCTGGCGATGGGCATCCCCAGGCCGCTTCCCTGGATCTTGCTGGTACGAACATCCTCGGCCCTCTCAAAGGGTTCAAAGAGATGCTTCAGAAATTCCTGTGTCATGCCGATGCCATTGTCCTCAAAGACAAACTCATAACAGCCTGTCTTGACCTGTCCTGATGGTTTCTCCGAGAGTTCAATGTGAATCTGTCCCCCCTCAGGCGTATATTTCACCGAATTGGAGACGATATTCATAAATGCCTGCTGAATCCGCATACTGTCCCCGATGACGTTCTCATGCTTCAGTTCATGGATATGGACTTCCAGTTCATGCCTCTTCTCCTCCACCATGGGCCGTGCCATGTTCAGCAGATTGTCCATCAGGTCGGATAAATTAAATTCCTCCTCGTTCAGCGACAGAGTTCCCGCCTCGATCTTACTCATGTCCAGCACTTCGTTGATCAGGGCCAGCAGATGTCTGCTGGCGGCGGTGATCTTGCCCAGGCACTCCGCTATTTTCTCCGGCTCCTGCAGATGAGTGCCTGCGATGGCCGTCATGCCGATGATGGCGTTCATGGGAGTGCGGATGTCATGGGACATCCGGGACAGAAAGTCCGTCTTGGCGCCGCTGGCCCGGTTCGCCGCCTCGTAGGCGTCCTGAAGGGCCTTGCGGGTCTCCCTCTCTTTCTTTTTTTGATTTGTGATATCCTTCAGGTTGTTCATTGCGATAATGTCTCCGCTGACATTGTCGCGGATCAGAAGAATCGTGTGGCGCAGAACAACAGGAGCGTCCTCATCTATCCTGGTCTCATATTCCAGCACCAGTTCGGTCTCTCCCCGCTCATATGCCTCCCGCAGATACTGCATATTGATGCAGCGGTCGTAGTTTTCCCGATCCTCCTGTGATATCTTCTCTTCTCCCCATCTGCCGAAAAAGGCATCCGCATTGCAGGGGGCCTGCATTCCCACCAGAGGCAGAATAGCGGTGTTCCGCCCCCCTGTAAATCTATAGAAATCGTCCTCAATCATATTGCGGCTCACATTTACATTGAATACAAAAAGAGCTTCGGAGATAATGGCCTGCCGGTACTGTTCTTCTATACTCAAAGTTCTGCGCAGGCTGGCATTGTCAGTGAGCAGTTCGTCGGACAGATTCTTTTCCTGGGCTTTTTCCCTGGCTATATTCTTCACGTACCACATAACCATGGGATGCTCCGGGGTATATCCCTTCATGGGAATCATCTCTGACCGGACCCATACGCTTTTTCCCTGTACCAGCCTGCGATAGGTAAAGGAGAAGAAGTCTCCCGACGTCCGAAGTACGTCGCACATATTCTCAGGCGACAGCGCCTTCCGAACTTTCTCCTGAAACTCTTCCTCCACATACTCCTGTACACAATGTTCCAGCACCTTGCGGTAATCGCCCTGAAACCGCTCCTCTTCCTGTAACTCAATATCCTCCAGCTTCAGCGTCTCAATCCGCCCCCGGCCCAGGTCTATGGAACTGATGCGGTAATAAGTGTCCTTCATCAGGCTGAAAGCCTCCCGGCTCAAGCACTGCCTGCGATAATCCTCATCGATCAGCCGCAGGGAACACACCCAGATCCTCCTCCCCTCACTGGTGGAGGACATTGTACGCACCTCATTGACCCATACCGGGTCTCCGTACCGGTTCAGCATGCGGTACTCCCTTACATCTTTCTCTCCCTGCGGGGAAACAGCCTGGAAGATGTGCCTGTCTTCCTCATAGATTGCCTTTAGAAAGCTGCCGCCGGTGCGATCCATAAATTCCTCAAAGGACATTCCCAAATTGTTCAGGGCAAAATGGCTGATAAAGTATACCGGGTATCCCTCTTCAAAGAAGCCTCCCACCACGCCCACCGCCAGGTTGCTGCGCAAAAGCTCCACAATCTTGTCCTGATTTTCCCCCAGTTCCCGGCTGTTATTCTTGGTAAAATAGATCTCTTCCTGATAAAAAAAATGTTCTTCCATATGCCCTACCCCGCATTACTTCTGATACCATTTCCTCACAACATCTTCCGCCTGTTTCAGGTAAATGTTAAATCCCTTATCCCTCTCCGCCTCTTCCCGGGTATGGTAAATATGGGTTCCCCAATCCCACCAGAATACACCCTCAAACCATTCCTGACCGCTCATGACGGACAGACAGGACTCGTAGAACCGGGCCTGCTCCTCCTGGCTCACCGGAAACTCTTTGTGAACGAAATCCCAGGGCATCTGCGCGCAGCCTAATGCGCTGCGACAGCCAATCTCCATAAAAAGTATTTTTTTGTCCAGGCGCCGGCTCAAATCCCCCAGATTTTCGGCAATCCGCCGCCAGTTCTCCCGCATTTCCACAAGGCTCCCGCCCGGCCCGCTCTCCACCGGGTAATAGGCGGAAGTGCCGATATAGTCAATGGCGTCATACCACTTCGCCGCCTCTTCCTTGCCGTGATTGGTGTTATATACCAGAGGCCCCTGATAGACTTCCCTGACCATGGCGATGGTCTGACGCCAGTATTTCTCCTTGCGCTCCGTGCCCAGCATCTCACAGCCCAGGCAGAACATCTCACAGCCCGCATACTGCGCCAACGCCGCATAGTGAGTCAGGAAAGCCTGATAGCTGGCGAACCATTTTGCCCAGTATGTATCCTCCTCCATCATAGTCTCATCCGGAAAGCTGATCAGCGCCCGCCATACGCCGTCGTCGGAGTTGATCATGGGCTTTAAACACACTTTGATGCCCCTGGCGTGAAAGCGTCCGATGGTGGTAAGAAGTTCCAAGTCCGGCACATTTTTTCTATAGTCGAAGAGGATCTCCGTGGAGGCATAGGTTTTCTGATTTACGGGAAATGCCAGACACACCCAGTTGATCCCGGTGTCCATCAGCGCATCCTGGCTGTACCGGCCCTCCTCGCTGTCATATAAGCCTTTCCTGGCGTCATACCCATAGGTGAATCCTTTTATATTCATTTTGGCCTCTTTCCGTGGTGTTTCACATCCAAACTTTCCTCTACATGCATATCGCTGGCTTTGCCCGCGATATTGCACCAATCAGTATTTGAATGTGAAACATTCAAACTTACCTTGCTCCCGCCATTTTCCGCACATAGAACCCGTATCCCTCAGAACAGAGAAAACGCCTCCTTGATACTGTCATAGTGAAGAAAGATTCCCTGCTTTGCCAGTTCCCGGATTTCCTCCGCCGTGGCCAGACGGTACCCCTCCGTCTCCGCCTGCTGCAGCTGCAGTTCCTCCTCTGTGAAATCCCCAATAAAGCGGTACACATCCACAAAATAGTTATCTCCCTCGCCGGGATTCTCCCGGTGGTAGGTAAACAGATAGCCTCCGTCCCAGCCCGTCACATCCAGCCCGGTTTCCTCTTTCACTTCCCGGCGCACCGCATCCAGGGACTCCTCCCCCGCCATGGCGGCGCCGCCGGAGACCTCCCACCAGCCCGGCGCCCAGGCTTTGGTCCGCACCCGCTTTGTGATCAGGAATCGTCCGTCCCGCCGGGCCACCACGCCAAGCACCGTCAGATGGTACTCTCCCTCCGCCAGGCAAAAGTCATTGCGCCGCATGGTGCGTCCGGTGGGCTTTTTATCCGCATCATATATATCCCAAAGTTCCATATTTTCCTCGTTTCCGCATATCTTGAACCTGACCCGGGCCAAACCGGGAATCCGGCTCGGATCAACCTCCTGCCGTTCCGGTTATGTCCAACCGGAAACCCATAAAAACAGTATACCAGAAAATGTATAGGACTGGCAAGTTTTTCTTGCCAGTCCTATGAACATTGAAAACAACTTGGCCGCTATCGCACATGAAAGGAAGTCTCATGTTCCTCCAGCGGGATTTCCCTGCATTCTATGGTTTCGATCTGGATGTAATCGCTCCGGTTGATCATCACCAGCATCCGGTTGATGGCCTCCTCCGTGCCCTGTACCTCCATCTCCACGGATCCGTCCCACTCATTTTTTACCCAACCCGTGATACACATGCCGCCTGCCGCATGTTTCGCCCGGTAACGAAAGCCCACGCCCTGCACTCTCCCGGTGAAACGGTAATGTTTTCTGACCATGATGTATCCCCCTCCTGTTTCAGGGTTCCGAGACCACCCTGATATATTTTTCTATTGAAGTTCCGCCAATCACCGTTGTAACATTTTCCCATTCCGGCCAGACGGGGTACAGTCTGACACTGTTTTTATATTTTTCGCTCCAGATACATTCTGTATCGGACCAGAACGCGTCTTCCTCATAGAAGTCTTTCTCTATCCGTTTTTCCTCCACCGGTTCCCCGCCTAAGCAGACCAACTCCCGATACCCGTCAGAATACGGAAACATGCCCCTTCCCGGCATCTCATAAAACTCCGTCTCCGAGTAAACCCGCTCAAAGCGACCGATTCTCCGCCACTCCCCCTCCACCCAGGCATACATTTCCTTGGCCCAATAGCCAATATCGTTCTCATCCGCGCACACCACAAGGGAGGACATGTCCGGGTTCCACAAATGCAGGCTGCCAAACCCGTCAATTCCCTTTTCCTCATAACAGCCCGCTTCCGCATTCCAAATCAATATATCCAGAACGGACCCCGCTCCGCCGCTGCC